>CAZCKQ010000070.1:0-8488 GCA_964499315.1 uncultured Eubacteriales bacterium
CCGATCGCCTCCGCCAACTCCTCGATCGGGAACGGCGAATAAGCGTCCACGTTCCGATAGCCCGCCGCCGCCGTGCGCCGGGCCGCCTCGACCAGGGCCTGCGCCTCGTCGAACTCCGCGAGCAATCCATAAATCGGCGGTCTCATCGCGGCTCCTCCGTCACCTTGGCATCGGGCAGAAGGGTTCGCATTTCGAAGATCGAGATCATCGGCAAAAAGCGCAGGAACAGTTTCCGCTCGGCTGTGGCGAGTATTGCCGCTATTATTACTGTAGCTGCCGTTTTATTGATATACTACCAGTACTATATGCCGAACGATACCATAGAGCCGTATTTTAAGGGTGACGGCACATACTTGGTCGTTGACGGTGAATTATATGACGGCAGGAATCATCCGATGATCGTCGATAATGAGATATTGCTCCCTATTGAAGCTATCAGGCAGTATATCGACCCTTATATCTGTTGGGAGGCTTCTTCGAAGAAAGTAACCGTTACCACCAAAAATAGAGTAATACGTATGAAGACCGGCAACCTCGACGCGTATGTCAACGACAAGCCTGTAACCCTCAATATCCCTGCGTCTGAAGAATCAGGTACGGTTTATGTCCCTATCGAATTCCTTTCTGAATTCTATGGTATTGAGATTTCGAGGCCGCAAACCGGCAATGTCAATGTGATTATCGTGGACCACATCAATTCCGTGAGGCAGATAGCGGTATCCGTCAATGAGGATGCCGCCGTCAGAAAGGCTCCGTCTATAAAGAGCCCAATCATCAGAACCTTCAGCCCTCCTGCCGATGATCGGGGAAGCGACGGCAACATCAACGGTAGCAATGGCAATGGCGAAAGCAATGGGAATGGCAGCGGCGGGAGCAACGCAAGCGACATGGGCACGGATGGGTACTACGAGCAAAGGCAGGATGAACTCAGGATCTTCGCAGAGTATGATAAATGGTACAATGTGCGAACCTATTTGGGTGAAATCGGCTATATTCTTAAAAAAGATGTTGTTGTCAGGTATTTCTATGTCAAGACCGCAAAAACCGTTGAGGAAGTGAAGCCATGGAAGCCGCAGGACGGCCTGATTAACCTTTCATGGGAGATGATGTACGGCAAGAGGCCTGACCTCAAAACCATCGATAAGATGCCGGGGCTTGATGTTATTTCCCCGACCTGGTTTGAAGTCGCCGACACATCGGGCAATATCAAGAACAGGTCGGATGCGGAATATGTGAAATGGGCTCATGACAACGGATATAAAGTCTGGGCGTTATTTGCGAATAATTTTGACGATCCTGCGGCCACATCGGCGTTCCTCAACAGCACCGACGCCCGGGATAACGCCATCAGACAGATACTTGCATTCGCGTCGCTCTACAAACTAGACGGTATAAATATCGACTTTGAGAACATCAATATCAGCGACAAGCAAGCCCTGGTGCAGTTTGTCCGCGAAATCTCACCGTTCCTGAGAGAACAAGGCCTTGTTGTTTCTATAGACGTCACTGTGCCGAGTCTCAGCGAGAACTGGTCCATGTGTTACGACAGGAAACAATTGGCAGAGGCGGTGGATTATATGATGCTGATGGCATATGACCAGTATTGGAGCGCCAGTCCGGAAGCCGGATCGGTCTCGCAGCTCAGTTGGACAGAATCCAGGCTCAAATCCGTGCTTAAAGAAGTACCTGCAGGCAAGCTTATACTCGGTATGCCGTTTTACTCCAGATTGTGGAAAGAAGAGAACGATCCATCAGGAAACAAAATCGCTAAAAGCCAGAAAGCCTTGTCGATGGAAGGTGCGAGGGCGCTGATAGAAGAAAACGGCGCCAACGCCGTCTGGGATGAAGAAAGCGGCCAGTACTATGCCGAATATAGCAAAGACGGTGCGCTCTACAGGATATGGATAGAAGATGAAAATTCCGTAAACCTCAGATGCTCGCTTGTACATAAGTATAAGCTTGCCGGCGCCTCGAGCTGGAAGCGCAGCGACGCTTCTGCGGATGTATGGCAAGTGCTGGAACGCAACCTGAAGCAGGTGGCGAATTATTACGAATGGCAGCAGCTGAATCAGCAGAGTAAATACGTCTTTAAGAGCGAATAATATATACGTATATATGGCGGCATTGAACGTTGCATCGCGCCGGTATGTCCAATATCATACAATATATTATTCTAAAAGGGAGAATAAACCATATGACAGGGTATAATCCGGGATTCAAATATATGAAAAAAGCAATAAAAAAAGCCGTATTTGTAATAATTGGAGTCATTGTGGCAGGTATACTCTTCGGAGGGTGCAAAGCGGCGTCGGATAATCCGCAGGGAAACAATACCACGCCAAACACTACGCAAAATGCTCAGAATACAGGCAATCCGAAGGATAACTCAAAAATCGCAGAATACAATAGTCAGCTCGCCGGACTCCTTCCTTCGCGGGAAGGCTATAAGTGGCGGTATAACGGTTTTGCGGAATACGGGCATGAGATGACGCTCGTAAGCATCTTTAGAGGCACGGCCGAGACCAAATATAACATTCAGGGCTTTGTCGACGATATGTCAGATGGCGAAGGCAATTTTGAAACCGGCCATTTCGGGATCGCACTGACCTATATCATCAAGGACGGTGTTTTAAGGCAGGAAAAAGTCGAGAAAGTCATGATGGATTCCGAATCCAACAATATTGAGCTGCTCAGGGCACCGTTGACGAAAGGCAGCAAATGGACGCAGGACGTCGTCGCAAAGGACGGCAAAAAGCTCAAACTGGACTGCGAGATAACAGAAATAAAGGATCAGAATGGTATCAAGACTTACACGGTCATGTACAAGGACAAGAACAGCGAGTATTATGAAAAACGCCAAATAAAGGAAAAAGCCGGCGTCATATCGTTTGAAAAGAACCGGAAGGACCAGGAGGGCAAGTGGTATCCCATCGGTTATTCTATATATACCGAAGCTAGCGGCTATATGTCAAGGCTCGAACTCGACAGGTTCCTGCCGCCCCTCGACAAGCTGCTGCGTTTTGCCGGGCTTGCCGAATATGGCCATGAGGGGAAGATGAAGAAGGTGACGTCTGACGAAAACAGCGCGGTATATCAGTTTGACGGCACATTCACCGACGGCTCGGGAATACCGGGGACGTTCAAGGTTCAGTATACGTTTGATTATGTGAACGGGACAATCAGTGAGAAGGTCATCGATAATACGAAGCCAAATGCAAAGAAGAATGAAGTAAATTCCAAAATATCCGAGCATATTATACTCAAGTTCCCTGTGAATGCCGGAACAGCGTGGCAGCAGGAAGTAACGGTGAACGGAAAGAAGTACCTGATGGACGCGAAGATTACAAGCGTGGCGTTCAGAGGGCGCACCGAGTATTCGCCCGGGCTCACCGACCATGACAGGCAATACCCGGTGGTTACGGTACGTTATATCGTGCGCGATGTGCCTGGTTATTTCAACAATAACTATATCGAGGAGCGTAATTTCCAGGTCGGCAGAGGCATGATCGGATTCAGCAACCTTATGGCCGGCGATATCGGTATCAGCGGCAAGGATCTCGAGGATAAGTCGAAGGTGGAAGAAGCCGTGCTCATGCACATGTTCGGTTATTCGTTGAATCCGATAGAACAATAGATAGGAACGATAGATAGAACAATAGAATAGCTGCGAAAAGAGGCGGATTATCCAACATGGCGAATCTTGCGGACATAAGGGACATAAGGGAATATGCGATGAATATGGAGCGGGTCGATACGCACACCCACTTTTCCGGTGTGTTGACCGATTTAAGTGACGACATCCGGGAGTACGCCCATTTACAGGATAGTCTGACCCTGACCGACAGCAAGGCGCGGGCGGCAGGCTGCAGAGAGCTGTACGGCATCGATCCGGGGGTGTATCTCCAGCCCGATTCGCCGCATGAGATCTTCGACCGCGCTGCGCAGCTCAGGTCGTTGGGGGCGGTCAAAGCTTTGGAATATGTGCTTGATAAATGTCATATCGCTACCCAATTGGCTTTTACCGACCATGACCCGGCCAAGAGCCCCTTGTATAATTTCTCCCCGCGTGTCAGGATCATCAGCTATATAGATGAACTGATATTCGGGGATACATATCGCTTCTGTCCCGATGGCAGGGATGAGGATTTCTGCTATTATACGAAGTTGTGCGAGCGACTCGGCAAATTGGACAACCTTGACGACTACCTGTCAGGTCTTGACCGGACGATGGACTCATGGAAAAAGCACGGCGTCGTTGCAATGAAGACCGCAATGGCCTATTTTACAGGCCTTTACATAAGTGACCCGTCATACGGCGAAGCCAGAAACGCGTTTCAAAACAAAGAAGCTATGACGGATGACGATATCAGGATAGTCCGCGATTACGCCTTCAGGCATTGCCTGCTCGCCTGCAAAAGGAACGGCTTTCCTGTCGTCATACATACCGGATTCCTTATATACGGGCATGCGGACCTTACTCAGTCCAATCCCATGCTGCTGCATAACCTGCTGATAGACAAGCGCTATAAAGATATCACATTCGTGCTGCTGCACGGCGGTAATCCATATGTCGGAGAAACGGCTTATCTTGCCGGCATGTTTACGAACGTATATATAGATTTCACGTGGATATCCTGGATATCCAGGACCCGCTTCAGGTCCGCTCTGGCCGAATGGATCGAACTTGTCCCCCACGAACGTTTTTGCTGGGGTTCCGATAATAATTCGCTTGAATGTATTGCCGGCATCAATGCAATAGTGCGCGAAGAGATATCCAACGTACTCGAAGATATGCTGCAAAGGCGCATGATAAATTTGAAACTCGCCCTTTCTTTTCTCAAAAACACATATATGGATACCCCTAAACGGATTTTTAGCTTATAATAGAAAAATAAATATCGAAAGGCAGGCAACAGGTACATGGCAGGACTTGACCAGCGCAAAACACCGCTCTTCGACGCTGTAAAAAAATATGTGGAGGACGGAGTGATCCCGTTTCATGTCCCGGGTCATAAAAAAGGCAAAGGGATAAGCGAGCTGATGGAATATATCGGCGAGAAGGCCCTCCAGATGGACGCCAACGGGATGGATGAACTGGATTATGCCAATAATCCGACAGGAGCGATTTTGGAAGCCGAAAGGCTTACCGCTGACGCATTCGGCGCCGAAAAGGCTTTTTTTCTCGTCAATGGGACTACCGCTGGCGTGCAGGCCATGATCATGAGCGCCTGTGAACCCGGCGACAAGATCATCATACCTCGGAACGCCCATAAATCGACTTTCGGGGGGATCATACTCAGCGGCGCCGTACCCGTTTATGTACAGCCGGAGATAAACCACGAACTGGGGATACCGATGGGGATTTCCGTTGAGAGCATCAGGAAGGCTATCAAGGAACACCCGCATGCCAAGGCCGTCTTTGTTATAAATCCTTCATATCATGGGATCGCTTCGGATATGAAGTCGATAGTGCGGATCGCGCATCGCCATAATATGGCCGTACTTGTAGATGAAGCGCATGGAGCGCATATGTCGTTCCATGATGATTTTCCTCTGACGGCCATGGAGGTCGGCGCCGATATGAGCGCTTCAAGCATGCACAAAACGGCGGGCTCGCTGACGCAGAGCTCGGTGCTGCTTCTGCGCAACGGCATGATCCCGTCGGGCCGGGTAAGGGAGGTGCTCAACCTGTCATATACCTCAAGCGCCTCTTATCTTTTGATGTGTTCGCTGGATATTGCGAGGAAGCAACTTGCGACGGCAGGCGGCGAATTGCTGGAAAAGACACTTGAGCTTTCAAGATGGGCCAGAGATGAGATAAACGGTATTGATGGGCTTTATGCATTCGGGAAAGACCTGGTCGGCAAATACGGCTGCGCCGATTTTGACGAGACGAAACTCGTGGTCAACCTGAGCAGACTAGGTTATACAGGTTATCATACCGAATCGGTGCTCAGGAAAAAGTACAATATACAGATAGAGCTCTCGGACCTGTCCAACATCCTTGCGGTGCTGAGTATAGGCGACAGTAGAGAAGACGTCGAAGCGCTTGTAAATGCTCTGAAGGATATCGCCTTGCATACGCAACCGGGGAAAGGAAGGAATGTAGCGCAGATACCTGATAATCCCAAAATGATCGTTTCCCCCAGGGATGCGTTCTATAGCCCGAAAAAGTCGGTGGCGTTCGACCAATCGGAGGGTGAGATAGCCGGAGAGATGATAATGGCGTATCCGCCCGGCATCCCTGTGATATGCATGGGCGAAAGGATCACGCGCGATATCATTGATTACATCGACTTGCTTAAACGTGAAAAATGCGAGCTGCAAGGCACAGAAGACCCGCATGCCGATTATATAAAAGTGCTCGGCAATTAATACGAATTTTATACTTCCTGCATGAATAGATAATATATGGTGGACAGGATAGGCCGTCCATACAAATGATTATCCGAAAGGAACGGCATACATGCAGGGGTTGAGTGATCGCGAGGCCGCCAAAAAGCTCAGGGAGCACGGCCTTAATAAGCTTGCGGACCGAAAGAAGGTCCCTGCCTTGAAAATACTTCTGGATCAATTCTGTGATCTCCTTGTAATCATCCTGCTTGCCTCTACGGCGGTTTCGGCCGCAATGGGCGAATTGACCGAAGCCATTACCATCGCTTTGATAATAATAATAAACGGTGTATTGGGTTTCATTCAGGAATACAGGACCGAAAAGACGCTTGAAGCCTTGAAGCAATTAGCCGCGCCTGCCGCCAGGGTTATAAGAGGCGGAGCGGTAAAGACAATACCCGCCGAGGAGCTGGTACCGGGCGACGTCATTATTGTTGAAGCCGGTGACAGGGTGCCGGCAGATGCGGTCATAGATAAATCCAACCGGCTTGAAGTAGATGAGTCTCTGTTAACGGGTGAATCTATTCCTGTAACAAAATTCGACAAGAGTGTAACAAAAACGACAAAACAGAGTACTATTTTCATGGGGACTACTGTCACGAGTGGCAATGCGACAGCCATCGTCGAGCATACTGGTATGGATACCGAGATGGGCAGGATTGCAGAAATGATCCAGAAGGTCGAGGACGAAAAGACGCCGCTTCAAAAAAAGCTTGACCACCTCGGCAAATTCATCGCTGCCGGCTGTCTGGGAATTTGCTTCATCGTTGCCGCTATAGGAATCGTGAAAGGAGAGCCTCCGCTGACCATGTTGATAGCGGGCATAAGCCTGGCTGTCGCCGCGATTCCGGAAGGCTTGCCCGCCATAGTAACCGTGTCACTCGCGCTCGGAGTGCAGCGTATGCTGCGCAGAAACGCGCTTGTAAGGCGTCTTCCCGCTGTTGAGACATTGGGGTGCGCTACCGTCATCTGTTCCGATAAGACAGGTACGCTGACGGAAAACAGGATGACGGTAAGGCGTATCTTTATCCCTGGTTTTGAAATACAGGTGGATGGAAGGGGTTATGAACCCGAAGGCGTTTTCAGTTCAGGCGGCAGGAGAATAGATCCTTCAACCTTCAGCAGCCTTGTCTTTACACTGGAAATCGGGTGTCTGTGCAATAATGCAAGGCTTGTAGCCAACCGTTCGGCAAATAATCCGAAAGAGTGGGCCGTAGAAGGGGATCCGACCGAAGGGGCGCTTCTTGCAGCCGCCGCAAGGGCAGGCATTACATATTCCGGCTTGACATCAAGATACGCCCGTTGCGATGAAATCCCTTTCAGTTCGGAGCGCAAGATGATGACAGTTATCTGCAGAGGCGCCGACGGCGATATATTTGCTTTCAGCAAGGGTGCTCCCGATATCCTGCTGAACAGGTGCGACAGGATATTGACCGAAAACGGCATTAAAATACTCGACCCGGATCAAAAGCGTTCAATTCTCAAAATGTGCGATTCGATGGCATCACAAGCATTAAGGCTTATTGCCGTTGCCTATAAACGCAGCATGCCGGGACCATACGCCAAAG
The DNA here is from genome assembly GCA_964499315.1 of uncultured Eubacteriales bacterium. Taxonomy (GTDB): domain Bacteria; phylum Bacillota; class Clostridia; order Acetivibrionales; family CAYWGM01; genus CAYWGM01. Next base: position 7,962 of record CAZCKQ010000070.1, read on the forward strand.
ACTCACTCGAATATTCCATGGTATTCACGGGTGTGCTGGGCATATTGGACCCGCCCAGGAAGGAGGCGTACGACGCGGTCAGGAAGTGCATAATGGCAGGCATAAGACCTGTTATGATCACAGGTGACCATAAGCTCACAGCTTGCGCAATCGCCGGTGAATTAGGCATAACTTCATCCGGCGGAAGGGTCATGACAGGCCGGGATATAGATGGAATGCATCCGTCAAGGTTTGAGAAGCTGGTCGACAAAACCTCAGTATTTGCGCGTGTGTCGCCCAAACACAAGCTTATGATAGTATCGGCGCTTAAAAAAACGGGGCACGTAGTAGCAATGACAGGGGATGGCGTGAACGACGCCCCTGCGGTGAAAGAGGCGGATATCGGAGTGTCAATGGGCATTTCCGGAACAGACGTAACAAGGGAAGCTTCTTCGATGATCCTGCTTGATGACAATTTTGCCACGATAGTTTCGGCAATAGAAGTAGGCAGGGTCATTTTTGCCAATATAAGGAAGTTCATCAGGTAC
>CAZCKQ010000071.1:0-8454 GCA_964499315.1 uncultured Eubacteriales bacterium
ATATTATTCTATCTAAAAGCAGGAATTCCTGCTTTTTCACAGCTTAGTTTTATAATTTTTAAATATCCTGTTCCATATCTTTACTCTCGCAATCCAGACGCCGGATATGGCGCCAAGATATTTCACGGGTTTTGACATTATCCTCGCGGATAATGAAAATGGGTATTTCAAAGCTTTCATCAAAAACGAGAGGGCTTTTAATATGAATTTGCTCAATAACGCCATATATAAAACTATCCCGGTTATAAAGCCAATAAAGATGAATCCTCTCAAATCACCGTCGTTAATATTGAAGGCGACTACGAATAGTATCAGCGATGCGATTATCCAGAAAATAAAATCCTCGATGTGGACCATGATCGCGCCTGTACGGAAATTCTTTCTCTTGGCGCGCAGGATATCATAAATCAGTGCGACGATTGCCCCGCAGATGATGGATATTGCGAATATGTATAATTGGCTGGCTATCATCTGAACATCCTGCTCAAAAAGCCGCCTTTTGACCTCGATCCTTCTCTCTCTTCATAATCGATAGAATAAATATCGCCTTCGATGTTCAATTCTGAATTTTCAAGGTTCAACCTACTGATATGAAGCCCTTCGCCCCTTACGGAAAGAATGCCGAGTTCAGTATCGACAACCACGCTTTCCGCATTGAAGCTTTCGACGTCTATTACTCCGGCTATCACTAATTTTTGCCTGTTCTCGAGCACCAGATTATGCAGCTTCGGTTTGATCGATATTTTCTTTTCGTCCTGCATATTAACCCCCCGTACTAAAGACTTGTACAAATTTGATTTCACAGTATATTATGCATGTACGGGGGAAAAAATGACCATTACGGCAAAATCCTGTACATTTCCTTTGCAGCGGCTTTCCCGGCGCTTTCCTCCACTGAGACAACCTCATACTTCGTAGTGCGCGCACCGAAACGGATCTCGATGATATCACCGACATTCACATTTGCCCCGGCCTTGCATGTCCTGCCGTTGAGCATGACGCGGCCTAGATCGCACGCATCATTGGCAATAGTGCGCCTCTTGATTATCCTCGATACTTTCAGGTATTTATCTATCCTCACGATATCATACGCCCCTATCAGTCGTTTTTATATCCCGGCCTTCGCTTAACGCGTGTTTACCTTGCCCCTTAACTCCTTACCCGGTCGAAATACCGGCAGAGTAGAAGCCTGTACCGTTATACGCTCACCGGTCTGGGGATTGATGCCCTCTCTTTGGCTCCTGTGCCTGTTCTCAAACGTCCCGAAACCTAATATCAATACGCGTTCATCGTTTGAAAGCGCTTCGGATATGCTGTCGGTAATAGCCTCCAACGCTTTTTCGGCATCTTTTTTTGTCAACATGCATTTCTCGGATATCTTCGCTATTAAATCGGCTTTGTTCATTTCAGGTCCTCCTTGGCTTTATTCCAAAATACATCCATTTCGTCCGGTGTCAAATCCTCAAAATTTTTTCCCGCAGACACGCATTCATTTTCCATATGCTCGAACCGCTTGATAAACTTCATGGTTGAGCCTGTCAATGCCAATTCCGGCTGCACATTCAAAAACCTCGAAAGATTGACCAGGGAAAAAAGCAAATCCCCAATTTCCTCAATTATCATTTCCTTGCTCTGGCTCATATATGCATTTTTCAATTCCGTTAATTCTTCATTGACTTTGTTAAATACGTCTTCGGTCTTCTCCCAGTCGAATCCTACCAGAGCCGCTTTTTGCTGCACCTTATAACTCCGCATCAGGGCAGGGAGGTTCGGTGGGACCGCCTTCAAGACATCGGCATGCGTTTGCATACCCTTTTCTTCCTTTTTTATCCGCTCCCAGTTATCGACCACTTCATCAGGCGTATCCGCCTTACCGCTGCCAAAGACATGCGTATGCCTCAGCACGAGCTTTTTTGCGATACCGCTAATAATATCTCCGATGCCATAACGCCCGCCTTCTTCCGCAATACGCGCATGAAAGATCACCTGCAGCAGAAGATCGCCCAATTCCTCGCATTGCTTTGCGTCATCCTTGCTGTCGATGGCTTCCAGCACCTCATAAGTCTCTTCAATCAGATATTTCTTCAGGCTTTCATGAGTCTGGTCCCTGTCCCACGGGCAACCGTCCCCGCCCCTGAGAAAAGCCATCAGGCCGACCAATTCGTCGAATGAATATTTATCTTTAAGCATGTTCAAACCTCCGGCATTATTTTATTATATCGGAGTGTGGTAATGCAAATTGAACAAACGGGATGTTTTATCGGACTTATCGGACTTATCGGACTGTATCTAATCGGAAAAGAATAAAGTGAAAAGGCAGGTTCTATCACCTGCCTCCTACTGCTCCATCTGTTTGCCAAGGAATCCTGCCGCGCTTTGCGCCAGTTTGGCTTCAAGTTCACCCATTTTGGTATTCGGGTCCATGGATAGGAAGATAACCGCACCTATTGGGTCCCCTTCAGAAATGATGGGAGAAACCACCTGAGAAGTATACTTGCGATCGGTCGATTCCTCGGCGATTATCGGAATGATTCTTTCATCGGACGATCTTACAACGACAGTCGTTTTTTCTTCTATTACCCTTTCAAGATCCTGGCTCAGGGATTTATCAAGGAACTCCTTCCTTGATGCGCCTGATACTGCAATTATCGTATCTCTGTCCGAAATACAGGTAATATGCCCGCTGGTTTTATGGAGAGATTCGGCGTATTGGGACGCGAAATCGCTTAATTCACCGATAGGTGAATACTTCTTGAGGATTACTTCTCCTTCTTTGTCGGTGAATATCTCCAACGGGTCCCCTTCTCTTATCCTTAAAGTCCTTCTTATTTCCTTGGGTATAACAACCCTGCCCAAATCGTCAATTCTTCTGACTATACCGGTTGCCTTCAATATAACTACCTCCTTACCAGCTTTTGAAGTCACAAGCCTTATTATTCATTATTTGCTTGAGTTTTATTCATTTGAAGAAATGCTGGAAGGGCTTCTCAGAAGTCTGCTCAAGAGGTTATTCAATAGAATTGTAGACTTTGTCGTTTATTGTGACCGCATACGCAGGATCCGATCTCCAGTCGACGAGTCTCTGCGCAAGGACCGATGCCTTTTTCTCATTGACGATCTTTGGCTTCACACCGTCAAAAGTTGCGGTGACCCTTTTCTCGAGCTTCATTACATGATAACCGAACGGGGTTTCCACAATGCCGGTATCGCCTTCGTTTGCCTTGACCGCCCAATCCTCGAATTCCTCGGCGTAACTGTCGAATCTGTCAAAGGTATATTCTCCGCTGTTATCCTTAACGGCCGGATCCTGTGAAAATTCTTTAGCCAAGGCTGTCATATCCTCGCCTGATTTTATCTTTTCAAGTAATTCCTGGGCCTTTTCTTGGGCTTCTTTCTTCTTTTCATCCGACAATGGCGCCCCGGTTTCACTATCGACGGTAGAAATCAGAATATGGCGCACTGTCAGCATATCGCATGATTTCGGATCTTCATCAAATATTTTTTTGGCATCTTCGTCAGAAACGGCTATGCCATCCAGTTCCTTTTTCAGAAACTTCTCGGTAATCACGTAATCCGAATAAATCTGTTTGAATTCATCGAGGCTGACGCCGTTCACGGCCAAAGAATATGCATTGGCGATAGAACGGTCATTGTTGTTTCCGGCTATGATCTGATTAATATAGTTCTTGATATTATCATTATCTTCTTTTGTAAGCGTGATTTTGGCTTCCCTTGCCTTTATGATCTCAATCTTGAACTCTTTAACGCTTTCAATGGCTTTCTCCCGCGCAATATCTATGGCTTTTTTGCCATTGATGTCGGTATCCCAGAACGTTTCCGGATCCGCGCCCGCGACAATGCTGAGTATGTTACCCTTGGCCCGATGCAAAAATAGCTTGTATTCCGGGACAGTCACTTTTTCATTGCCTACCTTGGCAACATAGCTCCTGGAATAACTCGTGCCTATAACAAGCGCCGTTGATGCCACCACAATAATTGCAAGGACAATTATGATCATGCGGAGAACCTTTGAATGTATCTCCTTTATTTGCTTATCAGCTTTGTTCAATTACAGCTCTCCATTCGTCAGGCGAGATTATTAAACCATTCCTATTATACTCAATATCGGATTATAGTTCAAAACATTTGATATCCTGTAATAAAATCTTAATATATTCGAGATATTTCGCCACGTCCGTCCCTTCCGGCATTTTCAGGCTGAGATATGGTGATGATCCTGCGTTGAACATCAGTCTCCGTCTGTATTTTGCGGCCAGTCCGGCTATGGCTTGCGGGATCTGAAGAGCCGACGGATTTACCTTCATAATGATACTGCCGCTTTTTGCGGATATTGATGTAATACCCAAAGATGAGGCAGACGCTTTGACCAGCGCAATATTAATAAGGTTATGCACCTCCGGCGGGATATCTCCGTACCTGTCTTCCAATTCGCCGCGGACCTCGATTGCCCCGGATTCGTCCCGTACAAGGGCGATTTTTTTGTACATCTCGATTCTCTGGCTTTCCACGGCAATATATGCATCGCTGATATACGCATTAATATTCAAGTCGACCAAAGATTCCGGCATCTCCTCCATGTCTGCCGTCTTGCTGCCTTTCAGTTCCTTTACCGCTTCGTCAAGCAGTCTGCAGTACATCTCATAACCGACAGACTCTATATAGCCATGCTGCTCCGGTCCAAGCAGGTTTCCGGCGCCTCTGATTTCCAGATCCCTCATCGCTATCCTGAAACCCGACCCGAATTCAGTGAAGTCCTTGATTGCCTTCAGCCTCTTTTCAGCAATCTCCGTTATGGATTTATCAGTTTTGTGTGTTATATACGCGTAAGCCTGCCTGTCCGACCGCCCGACCCTGCCCCTCAGCTGGTAAAGCTGGGCAAGCCCGAGCAAATCGGCATCCTCCACTATCAGGGTATTAACGTTGGGCATATCCAATCCCGATTCTATTATCGTGGTGCATACAAGCACGTCGTATTCGTGATTGATGAAGGCGTACATGACATCCTCAAGCTGTTTCTCTTCCATCTGACCGTGCGCAACGGCAATCCGCGCTTCGGGGACGATCTGATGCAGCTGGAATGCCTTTATATCTATTGATCTCACCCGATTGGACAAATAGAATACCTGACCTCCTCTGGACAGTTCCCTGATAATTGCCTCACGGATGACCGCCTGGTCGTATTCCATAACATAGGTCTGCACCGGATAACGGTTTTCGGGCGGATCTTCCAATGTGCTGATATCCCTTATCCCCGCAAGAGACATATGAAGCGTCCTGGGTATAGGCGTGGCTGTCAACGTGAGCACATCAATTTCGGGGCTGATATTCTTGATCTTCTCTTTGTGTATCACGCCGAAACGCTGCTCTTCGTCGACAACGAGCAGGCCGATGTCCTTGAAACATATATCCTTCTGCAGCAGCCTGTGCGTCCCGATCAACACGTCGATATTGCCCTCTTTGAGCCTCTTTAAAATGTTAGCCTGCTCCCTGCGGGACCTGAATCTGCTTATTACGTCAACCGTAACCGGAAAGTCTTTCATCCTTTCGGTAAAAGTAAGGTAATGCTGCTGCGCCAGCACAGTCGTCGGCACGAGGTACGCGACCTGCTTCCCATCCATTACGGCCTTGAACACAGCCCTTATCGCGACTTCCGTCTTCCCGTACCCGACATCGCCGCAGAGCAGCCTGTCCATAGGCCTGTCGGACTCCATATCCTTTTTTATCTCTTCAACGCACTTAAGCTGATCTTCGGTCTCTTCATAAGGGAATTGCTCCTCGAACTGGCGCTGCCAGACTGTATCCGCAGGATAGGCATGCCCTTTGAGCTCCTGTCTCTGCGCATAAAGCTGCAGCAATCCGAAAGCAAGCTCCTTCAACGATTCCCTGACCCTTTTCCTGGTCTTTGCCCATTCGCTGCCGCCAAGCTTGTTCAACCTTGGGGCTTTACCCTCCGAACCGATATATTTTTGTATCGAATCAAGCTGGGTGGATGGGATGTAGAGGTAATCGCCGTCTTTGTACTTTATCTTGAGATAATCCCGCTTCGCGTTATCGACAACAAGCTGTTGCATCCCTACATACTGCCCTATGCCGTGCGACTGGTGGACAACATAATCAAATTGATTCAGGTCGGTAAAGGCTGAGATATCAAGTCCTTTGCGCTTCCTGCCGGTTCCGGCCGGCTTCTTCGGGCGGGCTGTGATTTTTGCGGGGCTTATGAATACAAGCCCTATCGCGGGATATTCAAATCCCCTCCTCAGAAATCCCTCAACGATGACCGCTTGGCCGCGATCAAGCTCAAAGTCGCATCTGTCGGTGAAAGGCGCCTCAATCCCGTCTTCCGACAGGATTGCAGACAGGTTCTGAGCCTTGGATACGCTTCCCGCGAAGATTACGACCCGGGTCCTTTTTGTTTTCCAGAACTTCAGATCGTCTTTGAATATCTCCATCCTGCCATGCCATGCAGGCGCCCCTTTTGAAGATATTTCAAATTCCCGCGTCTTCCCGCCGGATAATTCCGTCAGCGGGTCGCACCCGCCCTTCATGGCAGAAATGCCGACAATGTTCAGATCACCGAATTTGCTGATGATTTCCGCCGGACTATGATAACAGTCCGCGGTGCCGGGCAGGATCAAGCCGCGCTGAATCAATTCGGCGCACGATTCATAATGTTCCTCCAACACCGCATCGAGATATTGTAAGGCTTTCTTAGGCTCGTCGATTAAAATGAGGTGGTCGGCATCGGCGTTGAAATAGTCCGAGAGGAATTCGGAATGATGCATGATGAAAGGTATATATCTGTCGATTCCCGGGGATTGTTCGGCATCACTTTTTAAATGGATAATGTCCCTGGCAGGAAGGACCCTGACCATTGAAGCATTTTCACTCGAACGCTGGGAAACGGTATCGAACCATCTTATCGATTCGATTACATCATCGAACAATTCTATTCTGAAAGGACGTTCCTCATTGACCGGGAAAATGTCGATAATCCCGCCTCTTGCCGCGAACTGGCCTTTACCCTCGATAATGTCCACTCTTTCATAACCGGCACCCAAAAGCCTTGCGTATATGTCATAAGTACTTACACGGTCGCCCGTGCCAAAATCCAGAACCGTCGATGCCAGAGACTCATGCGGCGGCAGCTTGAGGGATATTGCCTCAAGAGTGGTCACCATCAGCGAATAGTCCCCCCGCATCATCCTGTCGAGGGCTGCGATACGCTGATGAACCGAATCGTAGCTCCTGGCTTCGATATCGTAGAGTACGAGCTCCCTTGCAGGAAAAAAGAGGGCGCCGTCGCCGAAGAAAAGCTGCGCGTCTTCAAACGCATACCTTGCCTGGAGGCTGTCTGCGGCAATATAAACCGCCTTTCGTCCAAGATGGGAACACAGTCCGTATGCGAGATGCATTTTTTGGGTTTCCGACGGACCGGTTATGCAGACGCGGTATTCGCGACCGCCGAGACATTGCAGAAGAGACGCGTATTCATTTGATTCCAGTAAAGGATTAATTAAAAAATCTTTCAGCATTCGCTTCTGTTTGCATTGTACATATTCATGGCCGCATCCAGACCATGCCTGATTATATGGATAACCGCAGCCGCCGCATCATCAAGGGCCTTCCCGATTATCTCCCGCTCATCCTTGCCGAAGCCCGTAAGCACGTGCTCCACCAAACCGGTTCCATCATCCGGTTTGCCGATACCGATCCTGATGCGCGGAAACATATCCGAGCCAAGATGATAAATGACCGACTTCATACCGTTGTGCGAGCCTGAACTGCCTGAAGGCCTTATCCTGATCCTGCCCGAAGGAAGATCCGCATCATCATAAATCAGTATTAGATTGCCCAGATCCGGCTTGTACCATTTGACAACCTCCAGGACGGCTTCGCCGCTGGCATTCATATATGTCTGCGGCTTTACCAGCACCAGCCCTTTATCCCCGACGAGCCCTTCGCCGATAAGTGATTTGAATTTGAGCTTTTTTACCTTGAAACCGGCTATGGATGAAATACGATCTATGACCGCGAAACCCACATTGTGCCTGTTATTGCGGTATTTCAGCCCGGGATTGCCGAGACCGACGGCGATATAAAGCGGCATCATATCAGCTATCCTGTTGAGTGAAAAGCGTACTGATGGAAATATCGCCATAAATATGTTCAATTGCTTCGGCAAATACACTGGCAACCGAAATCATTTTTATCTTGTCTATCCTTTTCTCCTTAGTGAGAGGAATGGTGTTCAATATTACAAGCTCTTCGATCGGGGAATCCTCCAGCTTCGCGATAGCTTGTCCGGAAAGTACGCCATGCGTACTGCACGCATAGACTGCCGCGGCGCCCTTTTTGCTCAGCGCCACAGCGGCGTTTACCACTGTGCCGGCCGTATCGATGAGGTCGTCGACCAGTACGCAGATTTTTCCCTTG
>CAZCKQ010000072.1:0-2739 GCA_964499315.1 uncultured Eubacteriales bacterium
CATGGCAGGAGCTGGACGCCGCTTTCACGGGCAGTACTGCTCCTTGCCGCTGTGGACCGTCCAAGCAATTTGTCGATTTTGGCGCTTGTCTGCGGTCCGACTATACCATCGACAGCAAGACCGTAATATCTCTGGAATCTGATGACCGAAGACTTTGTGATGCTGCCGAAATACCCGGTGGGAGTGACACTGAAGACTCCTAAGGTTTTGAGGTCTTTTTGAAGGTTTGTCACCGCCGAACTCCTCATGCCATACCTGAGCAAGCTTTCCGAGTAGGCAAATGTAGTCTGGACGAACAAGAACATGGACAGCAGAATTGTAACTAAAAACGAGAATAAGAACCTGCTTTTGCGGGACCTGCTTTTGCGAAACGTACTTTTGTGGAACATTGTGATAATCCTCCTCTTTTTTTACTTACGAGGTTAGTTGCCGGGTTAGGTAAAAGAGTATACCCCGCCGCTCTGCGGCTTCACCCCAAAGGTTTCATCCCCCGTTCTTCCATTGCTGGAAGATTCAGCTTTATCCAGTTTACCATAATGCCAGAATGGTGGAAACCTGTAATATATGCCAGCCGTTATCCACAAATATACGGCAAGTACGCCCACAAATATACCGATACACACCTGATACCGGCAGGGAATATTATTGGTAATGATGGCAATAACGAGGCATTTGAAATACTTACTGGTTTTTGTCCCGGTTTCAATAATCGGGAAAATCGCAGGTTTGGATATGATATTTGTCTTCATATCCACATGTCTGTCGATGATACCTCTTGCGTGGCTGATCGGCCTTTCCACCCGGCGGATCGCCTCATATGCCGGAGCAAAGGCGGGAGGATTCCTGAATGCCACGATGAGCAACCTGCCGGAACTGATGATCGGGCTTTTTGCCGTGAATGCCGGCTTGAACAGCCGTGGTCTCTCCAGTATGGCCGGGTCCATCATCAGCAATATGCTCCTTGTGCTCGGATTGAGTATATTACTCGGCGGAGTACGGCAGAAGTATCAGAAGTTCGATAAAAATAGCGCCAGGAGCAATTTCACGCTGCTTGTCTTTTCTATGATGAGCTTTGTCATACCGTATACGCTCATGTATACGATACATACGCATAACGGGGGATACCCTGAACAGAGGCTGTCGGCCGTGAGCCTCATTTTGGCGGCGGTATTGCTGGTGGTGTATGTTTCAGGGCTTGTTTTTTCTTTCGTTACGCACAGGAGCATATTATCGGATCGCGATGCCACCGGCGATCCGTGTAACACTTGCAATGACCGGGCAGGTATGAGCCTTATCGGCGCCATTTGCCTCTTGTGCGCTTCGGCGGTGTGCGCAGCCGTTGAAAGCGGTTTGCTGGTCGAATCGGTCAAAAGCATCACTACCGGTTCCGGTCTGCCGGAGATATTCATCGGGATGATCATTATACCGATTCTCGGGAATGTGCCGGAGAACGTATCGGCTATCATGATGGCAATCAACGACCGGATAGATATCAGCATAGAGATAGCCATCGGATCGAGCATCCAGATAGCCCTTTTTGTTGCGCCCGTCTTGATCCTTGCAAGCTTTTTCACCGGCAATCCGATCATATATGTATACGACCTGTTCGAACTGGTGGCGCTGGTCATAGCCATCGGGTTCTCGATTTATGTATTTCAGGATGGCAAAACAAACTGGCTGGAGGGATTTGCGCTTTTGGGATGCTATCTGATACTGGGGGTATCGCTCTTTTTTGCTTGAAATCGGTGGTTAACAGTAATATAATTACTTCAAACAGAATAATGCCTCGGTAGGTGAGGTTACTATGAGGATACAGGCTGCTGCCGCGAAGGGTTGGAGACAACCTTAGAAGGTAAGCAGGTTTTGCCGAAAGTACATATCAAGGCATTACCTAACGCAGCTTTTAAGCCTTGCAGTGCCAAAACTTGAACGAGTATGAAAGCAAGAACGGCCTTCAACAAGTTTAAGTTTTGATGAAGGTTTTTTTATTGCCCATATTAATATTGAGGGAGGTGGTTCGCATGAACTCACTTCTGACCTTTTATCTGAGCCGCGTGCTCAATCAGAGGATCTATCACGAAAACAGGAAAGTGGTCGGCAGACTGAAGGATTTGATAGTTGACATGTCGAAGATCAGGCCGAGGGTAGTCGCGGCAGTCATCGGTCTTGGTGGAAACAAATCACTTACGGTCGATTTCTCCACGTTTACAATAACTAAGGAAAACAACCGGTATATCATCGAGTGCGTAGAATTCAAAGAAACCTTATCACTGCCCGAGAACATCCTTTACTTGAGGAAGAATATACTCGACAGGCAGATTGTGGACATCGACGGAAAAAAAGTCGTGAGGGTCAATGACCTGAGGCTTGCTACACTTTCGAACGGGACATATGCGATTGCCGTCGACGTCGGATTTGAAGGGCTTTTGAGACGACTTGGCATAGCGAAGATAATAAAATATCTGCTGAAGCCTCTTGGAGCGACCATACCGAGCAAGCTCATCCTCTGGGAGGAAGTGGAGACCATCGAGACCGTCGACTATCCGGGGAGTGGCATCAAGCTGTCCAAAACGCATACAAAGCTGAATACGCTGCACCCGTCGGATCTTGCGGATATCATCGAGGAACTCGATATGAAGACCCAGGCAGCGATCTTTGCTTCGCTGGATGATGAGAAGGCCGCTGATGTGCTTGAGGAACTCGAGTCTGACGCGCAGGTCAACGTCATTGAAAGCATGT
>CAZCKQ010000072.1:2839-8202 GCA_964499315.1 uncultured Eubacteriales bacterium
GATGTGCTTGAGGAACTCGAGTCTGACGCGCAGGTCAACGTCATTGAAAGCATGTCGGTCGAGAAGGCTGCAGACATGCTGGAGATGCTGCCTGCAGACGAAGCTGCCGATATATTGGATGAAATCGAAGAGGAAAAGGCCGAAGAATTGCTCAACGAAATGCCCGAGGAGACTTCCGAAGAGATCCGAGAATTGATGGAATACCCGGATAACAAGGTCGGCAGCATAATGAGCACTGATTATTTCTTCTTCAACGAAAATCTTACCGTTAACGAGACGATAGATGAATTGAGACGGCTCAAGCCCGAATCCGACATGATTTATTACCTGTATGTCGTGGATGACGCCGAAAGGCTGGTGGCAGTCGTATCCCTCAGGGATATTGTGGTCGCGCAGCCCGATACCAGGCTGAACTCCATAATGAACCGGGATGTCATTTTCGTGCATGATAACGACGACGTCAACATACTTGCCGGCATCATCTCCAAATACAGCCTTCTTGCGGTGCCCGTCGTGGACAGGGAGGAAAAACTGCTCGGCGTTGTCGTGATCAATGACATCGTGTACAGCCTGCTGAAGACGATGCGCAAGAGGCTATGACCAAGAGGCCGTAACCAAGAGGCTATGACCATATGAGGAAAAGCTGATGGAAGATAAAGCTTTTAGGACAAAGACAAATAAATTCATACCAAGGCGCACTTTTTGGCGCAACCTCGTGATTTTCCTGTCCATACTCGGGCCGGGCATCATCACGGGGAGTGTGGATAATGATGCGGGCGGCATCACGACCTATTCGGTTGCAGGCGCGCTTTATGGATATAAACTGATATGGACGCTGATCCCGTCGTTTATTGTGCTCTTCATAGTGCAGGAAATGAATGCGAGGATGGGGGTAGTCACAGGCAAAGGGCTGGCTGACCTCATCAGGGAGAATGCCGGCGTCAAGATAGCCTTCTTCATATTCATGGGGCTGCTTTTTGTTGACATCAGCAACACTATGACCGAGTTTGCCGGCGTGGCGGGCAGCATGAACATATTCGGCGTCAGTAAATATATCTCGGTACCTATCGTTGCGGTGGTCGTCTGGATACTGGTCGTCAAAGGCACGTACCGCTTCGCCGAGAAGATATTCCTCATATTCAGCGCCGCGCTGCTTTCGTATATCATATCGGCGCTGCTTGGGAAACCCGACTGGGGCGAGATAGGTCGTTCGGTCACGCATCCGGAGGTCAGTCTGGACTTCGGGTACATTTCCATGGTGGTAGGGCTCATAGGCACGACCATCGCCCCCTGGATGCAGTTCTACATGCAATCGGCCATAATCGAAAAAGGGCTCAAAGTGGAAGACTACAAATATACCTTATGGGATGTGCTTATCGGCTGTATTACAACCGTCGGCGTCGCGTTTTTCATTATCGTTGCTTGTGCGTCAACGCTTTATGTAAACGGGCAGGGGCCGGTAATCAACGAGGCCGGGGACGTCGCGTTAGCGTTAAAGCCGCTGGCCGGCGAACTGTCATCGTATGTGTTCGCCTTCGGTCTGTTCGTCGCGTCTATATTCGCTGCGACGATACTACCTGTGGCCGCAGCTTTTTATATCTGTGAGGCATTCGGTTTCGAAGCCGGCATCGACAAGAAATGGAAAGAAGCGCCACAGTTCTACTGGCTGTACACCTCCATGATCATAATCGGCGCAGGCATCATACTCATACCCAACGTGCCGCTCATCAGCATCACCCTGTGGTCGCAAAGACTGAATGGCATACTTCTGCCCGTCGTCCTGATATGCATGATGATAATCATCAACAAAAAAGAAGTCATGGGGAATTATGTTAACAAGCCGCTCAACAACATCATCGGTTGGTCTACCATCGTGATACTTATAGGGCTTACGCTGACCATGCTCGTCACATCGTTCATCTGACGATTTTACTTGACATGGAACACCAGTTTGCGAAATAATTATACAGGTGAGGTGACCAACTAATGACAAAGATGGAAAAGGCACGACTTTACGGCAATGACAGCATCTCATCTCTCAAGGGCGAAGACCGTGTCCGGTTGAGGCCCGGCGTCATCTTCGGTTCCGACGGGCTGGAAGGCTGCCAGCATTCGGCGTTCGAGATCCTTTCAAATTCGATTGACGAAGCCCGCGAAGGCTTCGGTTCAGTAATAGAAGTCACCCGTTTCAAAGACAAATCAATAATGGTCAGGGATTACGGCAGAGGCATTCCCCTGGATTTCAACGCCAAAGAACAGCGCTACAACTGGGAACTGGTTTTCTGCGAGCTTTATGCCGGCGGCAAGTACAACAACATATCGGGCGAAAGCTACGAATACAGCCTCGGCTTTAACGGCCTTGGCGCGTGCGCGACGCAGTACAGCTCCGAGTACATGGATGTGACGGTGTTCCGCGACGGCTTCAGGTATGACCTGCATTTTGAGAAAGGCCGCAACGTCGGAGGCCTGACGAAGGTGAAGCAGCGCTATGAAAAGACGGGCAGCATCTTGAAATGGAGGCCGGACAGGGATGTATTCACCGATATTGATATTCCGTTGGCATATTTTCAGGATGTATTGAAAAAGCAGGCGGTCGTCAACGCCGGGATATTGTTCGTTCTGTACGATGAAGAATCAGGCGGCGAATTCAGGTATATATATGAAAACGGCATAATGGATTATATCGCCGAGATAAATGCCGGCAAAGAGTTCACGGGCGTCCAGAAATTCGAGTATTCGGCGAGAGGCCGCGACAGGGAAGACAGGCCGGAGTATAAGCTGATGGTCCAGCTTGCTTTCTGCTTCAACAATGAAATAAACCTTCTTGAATACTACCATAATTCAAGCTTCCTCGAACACGGAGGGTCGCCCGACAGGGCTGTGAAGGCTGCGTTCGTATACGTGATCGATAAATTTCTGAAGAGTAAGGGCAAGTATAACAAGGACGAATCCAAGGTCGTGTTCGCCGACATACAAGACAGTCTGGTGCTTGTAAGCAGCTCGTTTTCAACCGAGACCAGTTACGAGAATCAGACTAAAAAATCTATCAATAACAAATTTATACAGGACTCTATGACCGAATACCTCAAGCACCAGCTCGAGGTATACTTCATCGAAAACAGGATAGAGGGCGAAAAGGCGCTCGACCAGGTGCTTGTGAACAAAAGGAGCAGAGAGAGCGCCGAGAAGGCCCGGGTGAATATCAGGAAGAAGCTTTCGGGCGGGATCGACGTGACCAACAGGGTAAAAAAGTTCGTCGACTGCCGTTCAAAGGATACCGGGAAGCGGGAGATATACATAGTGGAGGGCGATTCCGCCTTGGGCGCATGCAAGCTGGCGCGCGACGCCGAATTCCAGGCGATAATCCCGGTGCGCGGCAAGATTCTCAATTGCCTCAAAGCCGAGTACGACGGCATCTTCAAGAATGAGATAATAACCGACTTGATCAGGGTGTTAGGCTGCGGGGTGGAGATCAGGTCCAGGCACAGCCGCGACATGGAGACCTTCGATATCGGCAACCTTCGGTGGGACAAGGTGATCATCTGCACCGACGCGGATGTCGACGGCTTCCAGATAAGGACGCTTATTCTTGCTATGCTTTACAGGCTCGTACCGTCGCTGATCGAAACAGGCAAGGTGTATATAGCCGAGTCGCCGCTCTTTGAGATAAACTCGAAAGGCAAATCTTATTTTGCATATAGCGAAACCGAAAAAAGAAAAATCATTTCGTCTCTTTCCGGCAAGTATACCATACAAAGGTCAAAGGGCCTCGGTGAGAACGATCCTGATATGATGTGGATGACCACCATGAATCCGGCCACAAGAAGGCTCATCAGGATAATGCCCGACGAAGCGCAGCGTACGTCGCAGGTTTTCGACCTGCTGCTCGGGGACAACCTCTCAGGCAGGAAGGCCTTTATCGAGCAAAACGGACAAAGATATCTGGACATGCTTGATGTCAGCTAAGACACAGGCTAAACACAGGCTAGACGGAGGTGAGACCCGAGTTTGGATGCGAATAGCAGAAAAAAGGCGGATGTGCAGGGCGCTATGCGGCCTGAGGTAATGGAACAGCAGATAACCGACACGCTCGAGCGTAATTATATGCCGTATGCCATGAGCGTCATCGTTTCCCGGGCAATACCCGAGATCGATGGTTTCAAACCGTCCCACCGTAAATTGCTGTACACGATGTATTCCATGGGGCTTCTGACAGGTCAGCGCACCAAATCGGCCAACGTCGTAGGGCAGACGATGAAGCTCAATCCGCACGGCGATATGGCGATATATGAAACGCTTGTCAGGCTGACCAAAGGCTATGACGCATTGGTGCAGCCGTATATAGATTCGAAAGGCAATTTCGGCAAGCATTATTCGCGTGACATGCAGTCGGCGGCGCCCAGATATACCGAAGTGAAGCTTGAAAAAATCTGCGAAGAGTTATTCAGGGATCTTGACAAGGATGCCGTGGATTTCATTGACAACTATGACGGCACGCTGAAGGAGCCGGTGCTTTTACCTGCCGCGTTCCCATCGGTGCTCGTCAACGCCAATCAGGGGATTGCAGTCGGCATGGCGAGCAATATATGCAGTTTCAATCTGCAGGAGGTATGCGACGCGGCAATCAAGTATATCCTTGACGAGAACGCCGATATTTCACAATTCATGAAGGCGCCTGATTTCTCGACCGGGGGGTTGCTGATTTATGACAAAGGCGCTATGGACGAGATATACAGGACCGGACGCGGCAGCTTCAAGATCCGCGCGCGCTACAGAGTGGATAAAAAGAACGGATGCGTGGAGATATACGAGATACCGTACACGACGTCCGCCGAAGAGATAATCGACGCGGCGGCCAATCTGGTCAAAGCCGGCAAGTTGCGTGACATCAATGATATCAGGGATGAGACCGATCTCAACGGGCTTAAGATCACCATCGACATAAAAAAGACCGCCGACCCGGATGCCCTTATGATGAGGCTATTTAAGCTAACACCGCTGGAAAGCTCATTTACATGTAATTTCAACGTCCTCATCGGGGGAATTCCGAAGGTCTTGGGTATAAGCCAGATCCTGGGAGAGTGGCTGGCCTTCAGGATGGGCTGTGTAAAGCGGCAGGTGAAGTACGATATAGCCATGAAATCCGATAAACTCCATCTGCTTGCCGGGCTCAAGGTGATCCTGCTCGATATCGACAAGGCTATACGCATAATCAGGAATACGGGTCGCGACGAGGACGTCGTGCCGGCATTGATGGAGGGCTTCGGCATCGACAGGCGCCAGGCCGAGTTCGTAGACGAGATAAAGCTCAGGAACCTGAACAAGGAATATATACTGCACAGGACCGGCGAGTATGACACGAT
>CAZCKQ010000073.1:0-8170 GCA_964499315.1 uncultured Eubacteriales bacterium
AAGGGCAAGGATGCGTTGGAAGGCTCTTTCAAATACCTTGAGATGTCAGCCCTTGCAAGCATCGTGATGTGGTTTGCAATTGCGGTGACTTTGCTGATGGCCGCGGACACCGGCTTTAAGGCGGTGTCGGACAAGATTGCTGGATTCTCAGGGGTTTCGGGAATTACTGATATACCCATGGAGTACATGCTGGCGTTCATCCTCTTTACGGCTGGACTTCTCATCAAGGCCGGCGTCGTGCCGTTCCACGGCTGGGTGCCAGGCGCATATTCCTCGGCTCCCGCTCCGGTGTCGGTATACCTTGCAGGCATAGTCACCAAGGTCGCGGGCGTTTACAGTATCATGAGGCTATATAATTTCGTTTTCAAGGATGTCAGCCAAATAGGTAACATACTTGTAGTCTTTGGATTATTATCAATTGTCGTTGGCGCTCTGGCTGCCATCGGGCAGACTGATTTCAAGAGGATGCTGGCGTATTCCAGCATCAGCCAGGTGGGCTATATCATACTCGGCGCGGGCATAGCGACTCCGCTTGCCTTTGCCGGCGCGATGCTGCATTTCTTCAATCATGCTACCTTCAAGTCGCTTTTGTTTGTCAATTCGGCTTCCATAGAGATACAGACCGGAACGCGTGATATCGGCAAATTGGGCGGGCTGGCATCGCGTATGCCGGTGACCGGCGGGTCGTCGGTCGTAGCCTTCCTTTCGACGGCAGGCATACCGCCGTTGTCCGGGTTTTGGAGCAAGTTTCTGATAATAGTGGCTGCCTGGCAGGCCGCTTCATACGCATCCGCGGTGATAGCGCTGCTTGCGAGCCTCTTGACCCTCGCGTATTTCCTCATATTGCAGAGGAAAGTCTTTTTCGGAAAACTCAGGGAGGGTTTCGAGGACATAGCAGACAGCAAGGGAGGCATCAGGGCTGTATCGTTGATACTTTCGGCTGTGACGCTTCTGATGGGCTTACTTTTCCCGGTGGTGCTCCTGTATGCGAGGTCCATAGGGGTAATATAACAGGTTGTAAGTAACAGAAGGAGGAAAAAGGCAAGGCAATGCAAAACGCTGTAGTAATGGCAATCATATTGGCATCGATGGTCTTGTCGGCGTTCATCTGCATGCTCGTCAGGGATCTGCTCAAGTCTGCGATAGGTCTTGCTGTATTAAGCGCGTTGCTGACGGTCGTGATGTTCCTGTTGAATGCGCCGATCGCGGCGGTATTTGAGCTTTCGGTGTGCGCCGGTCTTATCACGGTGGTGTTTATCAGCGCGATAAGCCTGACGAGGGTCCATACCGCCGAGGAAAAGGCTGCCGAATGGAAGCAGAGGATGAAACGGTTCACCCTGCTGCCGATTTTGCTGATTGCAGTCCTTGCGGCTCTTGTCTGGTTCTTGTGGCCGCTCATAAATACCGTCGGGACGACGGGCGCGGAAATGCTGATCCAGGGACCCGGTCTCCGTGAAGTGTTATGGAATGACAGGCAGCTCGAGGTCCTCGGCCAGATCATCATAATAATGGCCGGTGTATTCGGCATCGTCGTGCTGTTCAGGAGAAATGCCGGGGATGAAATCAACAATGATAGCGACGGGGGGCATGGCATTATATGAACCTAATTTTTGCAATGTTCATCATAGCTGTGGTGTTGATAACGGTAACCGGGATTTATGGTCTTGTCGCGACAAGAAATCTCCTGAGGATCCTGATCGCGCTTGAGGTCCTGACCAAAGCAGCGACGCTTCTGCTTATCGCGGCCGGTTATATCGCAGGGAAGATGCCTCTCGCGCAGGCGTTCGCGATAACGCTGATAATCATCGAGGTCGTCGTCGTAGTCGTGGCGGCAGGGATAGTGCTCGGCGCGCACAGGCACAATAATACTTTGGATACACGCAAGTTGAGCAACCTGAAAGGTTAGGCGATCGCATGGATGGATTGATTTTACTGGCTCCGCCGATTGTTTTTGTAATATTTCTTTTGGTTTCGTCAGGGTTTTCGGGGCTGACCCGTATGATTTCGGCGAAAGGGACTGATTCGCCGGGCAAAACCAAGGCTTATGCATGCGGTGAAGACATACAGATAAACAGAGTGCAGCCCGATTACACTCAGTTTTTCCCGTTTGCTTTTTTCTTCACTATAATGCATGTCGTCGTGCTTATCATAGCCACGGTCCCGCAGGGGATCACATGGCTTGCCTTTGTATACCTGCTTGCCGCCGTAATGGCTCTGATAATATTATTTAAAAAGTAATTCGGATGGGGTTTGCATTATGATATTTGAGAAGATAATAAAATGGGCGCGCAGAAAATCTCCGTGGATAATACATTTCAACACGGGAGCGTGCAATGCGTGCGATATCGAGACACTCGCCGCGCTGACTCCGAGGTTTGACGTCGAGAGGTTCGGAATACTGCTCAAGGGGACGCCGCGACATGCGGATGTCCTGGTGGCTTCCGGTCCCGTCACGCTTCAGACACGCGACAGACTTAAAAGGATATACGACCAGATGGCCGAGCCGAAGTTCGTTGTCGCCGTTGGGACATGCGCTTCATCGGGCGGCGTATTCAAGGATTGCTACAGCGTTTGCGGCGGCATTGATTCGGTCGTGCCTGTCTCGGCCTATATACCCGGTTGTCCTGCAAGGCCCGAGGCGATAATCGACGGCGTGGTCAAGCTTCTGAGCACGCTCAAATAAGGTTGTAAGGTGGTGGAGAGTTAAATGGATGAGATAAAAAATGACCTTAGTTTGGAAGAAGAGGTAAAGAACGCTCTCGCCGGCCGGTTTGCAGAACTCGACGGCAAGGTGGAGATCAGGAGGCAAAGGCGAATCGATGCGGCTATTCCTTCGTCGAGCGTAATTGATATAATTGTTTATGCGAAAGGAGATCTCGGTTTTGATCACATATGCGCCATTACCGGGCTTGATATCGACCAGGAATTTCAGATCATTTACCATATATCAAACGCGAAAGGCATTGTCCTCAGTCTGAAGGTAAGCATACCGAAGAATTATCCAGTCATCAAAACCGTGACGGACATCTTCAACGGCGCTGTCTTCTATGAAAGGGAACTTGAAAGCATGTTCGGGGTAAAAGTCGAAGGCTTGCCTCAAGGCAGGCGTTATCCCGTTCCCGAAGGATGGCCGGAAGACCAGCACCCTCTCAGGAAGGACTGGAAACCGGAAATGCTCAATAACGGTGCGCAGGACAGCGGTGTTCAGGGCGCAACGGAAGGAGGGCGCGGATGAGCAAGATAACGATTCCCATCGGGCCTCAGCACCCGGCGCTTAAAGAACCCGAAGGGTTCATGCTGCTTCTTGAAGGTGAAAGGATCGCCGCGGCTAATGTGGCTATCGGCTATAATCACAGAGGTATAGAAAAGGCTTGCGAAAGCAGGTCATATATCCAGGACATCTACCTGGTTGAGAGAATCTGTGGCATCTGCTCGCATTCGCACGCCACGTGCTTTGCGCAGACCGTCGAGGAGATCGCCGGGATTGAATTGCCGCGCAGGGCTGCGTATATCAGGACGCTCATCGGCGAACTCGAGAGGATACACAGCCATTTGCTGTGGCTTGGCGTTGCCGGGCATGAGATAGGGTTCGACACGCTCTTCATGTATTCGTGGCGCGACAGGGAGATAGTGATGGATCTTCTCGCGGCCCTGACCGGCAACAGGGTCAATTACGGCATCAACACCATCGGCGGCGTCAGGCGCGACATCACACCCGAGCAGGCGCAGGAAGCCCTCAAGATCATGGATGTGCTGGAGGAGCGCACCAAGTATTATATCCAGGTCGCATCCGAAGAAACGACCTTAATATCAAGGCTTGCCGGAGTCGGAAGGCTTTCGAAGGAGGACGCGCTGCGTTTTGACGCTGCAGGACCAACCGCGAGGGCGGCCGGAGTCGACCGGGACATCCGCAGGGACGATCCCTATGCCGCGTATGGTGAGATTGATTTTAAGGTCATCATCGACGACCATGCCGACGTGCTTGGCAGGACCATCGTAAGAGTAAAAGAATTAATGGAATCTTATAACATAATCAGACAGGTTTTAAAGAATATACCCGACGGGCCGATTGTGGCGAAGGTTCCAAGAAGGATTCCGGCCGGTGAGGCGTTCGGCAGATACGAGGCGCCGAGGGGTGAAGACGTGCATTATGTCAAATCCAACGGCACGGAAAAGCCCGAGAGGGTGAAGGTCCGCGCGCCTACGCTCGCTAATCTTACCGCGATATCGCACATGATCGAGGGCGGGTACCTTGCCGATGTCCCCATTGTGATCGCTGCCATCGACCCGTGTTTCTCATGCACCGACAGGGCGATCGCGCTGAAGGATGTGCGGAACGGGCGGGAAGACGTGCTCGACTGGCAGGCTCTGCGCGATTACAGCATCAGATGGTACCGCGACAGGGGAGTGGATTTTTCGAAGAAGGGGAATGATTAGCAAATGGCTGCCGCATTGTTCAATATATTGATATTTCCGGGGTTCTTGTTCCTCAGCGTGTTCGGGCTCCTCGTCGAGTACATCGACAGGAAACTCTACGCAAGGCTTCAGAACAGGCAAGGACCGCCTTGGTTCCAGCCGCTTGCGGATATCATAAAGCTGGCGAGTAAAGAGACGATTATCCCGTGCGAGGCCGACAGCAGGATCTTCAGGCTATTGCCCGTATTTGCGCTGGCTTCGGCAAGCACGGCGTTCATATATGTGCCGGTATGGGGGACCAAATCGCTGTTCCCGTTCGAGGGAGACCTGATCGTCGTGCTCTATCTGCTCACGATACCAACCGTCACATTCTTCCTTGCAGGCTGGCATTCGACTTCGCTATTTGCATCCATCGGTTCTGTCAGGGCCTTGACGCAGCTTTTCGCGTACGAGGTACCATTGTTCATGGCGTTGCTCGGGCCTGCGCTGCTGACGGGCTCGTGGTCGCTGAGCGCCATAAGCGAGTTCTACATGAACAACCCGCTGCTTGCGCTGTTCAACATACCTGGGTTCCTTGTGGCTCTTGTCGCGGTACAGGGCAAGCTGGAGCGCGTCCCGTTCGACATACCGGAGGCTGAGACCGAGATCGTGGGAGGCGCGTTCACCGAATACAGCGGCAGATTGCTTGCTATCTTCAGGATGGCGATAGATGTTGAGATGATCGTTGTTTCGGCGATACTTGCGGCGGTATTCCTTCCGTTCTTCGTGCCATCGGTCCCGCTGCTCGGTTTTGTCGTATTCATCGCAAAGACCCTGTTCATAGTGTTTTTGCTCGCCTTGATGCGCACGGTGCTTGCGAGGCTCAGGATAGAGCAGATGGTCAATTTTTGCTGGAAATTCCTGACGCCTGCCGCGTTGCTGCAGATACTCATTGATCTTCTTGTGAAGGGGGCGGTGAAGTGAAAAAGGTCGGTAAAATGATCCCCTACGTCCTAAAAATGTTAGGCAAGAAACCGGCGACATGCGCATACCCGGCAGTAAAGGCGGAGATGCCCGATAAATACAGGGGTAAATTGAAATTTGACGCTGCTAAATGCATCGGCTGTAAAATGTGCATGAGGGACTGCCCCGCCGACGCCAT
Source organism: uncultured Eubacteriales bacterium (assembly GCA_964499315.1). Lineage (GTDB taxonomy): Bacteria > Bacillota > Clostridia > Acetivibrionales > CAYWGM01 > CAYWGM01. The sequence goes on from CAZCKQ010000073.1 coordinate 5,558, forward strand.
TGTCATAGAGAAGATCGGCGATAAGCAATTCAAGGCTGTAGTCTGTCTCGACCGCTGCATATATTGCGGGCAGTGCACCGACTCATGCCCCAAAGACGCGCTCGAATGCACGAAATGCTTTGAACTTGCCGACTTGAAACGCGAGAATCTTAAAGTCGATATATAGATGGACATTTCAACCATTGGAAAGCAGCTCACACAAAGACTTGCGGGCGCGACACGCATCTCGTTTGTCGCGGCAGGCTCGGAAATGAACGCCGACGACGGCGCCGGCGCCGCGGTCCTCAGGTATTTCGCTTCATTTTCATTTGATAAACCTTGCGACGCGGATAATGCAGCTGATCAAGTTATATATGGTCCGGGTATATATGATCCAGCTATAGATGATCCGGCTATAAACGACGTTGTCACATATGAGTCTGAAAGATACGCCATTCAGCTTGTCTTTGGCGGTACCGCTCCCGAAAATTTTAGCGGAGTGATAAAAGATTTTGCACCGACCCACCTCATCATCGTCGATGCCGCGGATCTTGGCAATACCCCCGGTACCGTCCGCGTGCTGAACGAAGCACGAATAACCGGCACGGTATCCGGTACGCATATCATTGCCATGTCAGTCCTTACCCGTTATTTGAAAAAAGAGACCGGATGTGAGATAATTCTGCTTGGCATACAACCTGCCGACCTGACTTTCTGCGGCAGTATGACACCGGAGGTCGACAGAGCGGCCAAAGAGCTTGCTTCCTGCATAGAGGCCGCGATCGGGTGATTGGGCGATTGGATCGGGTGATAGGTTGATAGGTGATTAAAGGTGTTCAACGATTTGTTCTCGTTCAAAATCCAATATATCTGGCCTTCGATCGATCTGGGCTGGGGCGTGAGGTTCTTATCGCTGCTCATCCTTGTCTGGCTGGTCTATTACCTTGTCAGGACAGGAAAGAGTGCGCTGCTGGTGCCTGTCATAGCGAACCTGGTTTTTACCGCGGTCTTTGCGGCTTCCGGCATCATTGACGAAAACGAAATTGGTTTCAGGATCGGCATACCGGGCATTGCAGCTTGCTTGGCAATACTTATTGTACCTGCTGTTTTTATTAAACTATCGTCAATGAAATGCAAATACCAGATAATATTGCCACAATTGCTTTTACTGACGATATGCGCATTCGGAATTACGGCAGCGACAAACTTCCTATGGGTATATTTTTTCTGGATGTGCTCATGCCTTATTGTATACAGGGTAGCAATGCCTGATAATAATACATTCTACCGATGTGCCCCGATAGATGCGCTATTGGGTTTGATAATCCTCACTGCGGCGATAATATATGAAATTATGTCGGGGTCCGCGCCTGACAGCCCTCTCATCAGCGGCCCGGCGGTTGTATTTTGCGCGAGAATGGCGGCTTTGCTGCTGGTTGCATGGAGGATACTCAGCCTGTGCGTCCTGCTTGCCAAAAGCCGGAAGCAGGCTATTGAAGCCCCTGAAGCGGATGATCGGGGGTGATGCCTCTTGCATGAGTTTCCCGCTGCTCAGAATATATTGGATATCGCTGTAGATGAGGCCAAAAAGGCCGGCGCATCGAGGATAACAGCGATTAATATTGTAATCGGTGAATTATCTTCTTTTATTGACGAGTCTATTCAGATGTATTTTGATATAATCAGCGAAGGGACTGCGGCTCACGGCGCCAAGCTAGTTTTTAAGCGTATCCCGGCGGTCTTCGCGTGCCGGAGATGCGGATCCGAATTTAGCCTTAAAAGGGGCGGCAGCCGTAGTAGCCATGAAGATCGTATCGGCGGACCGGGTGCGGTGATATGCCCGCATTGCGGCGGCAACGGCGTTCTGGCCGAAAAGGCCAGGGATTTCTATATTGATAGCGTGGAGGTTGATATAGACAATGGAGATTAAAGTCCTGAAGGATATTATGAGCGTCAACCAGAAGTTGGCCACGGAAAACAGGGAATTTTTCAGGCGTCGGTCCATCAAGGTGTTCAACCTGATGGCTTCTCCCGGAGCGGGAAAAACCAGTGTGCTGCTGAAACTGATCGATATGCTGCGGACTTCGGCTGAGATATATGTGATTGAGGGCGATACGGCGTCTTCCGTGGATGCGGAGCGGGTGGCCCGCGAGAGTGTCGGCGTGGTCCAGATCAATACCGGAAACGGCTGTCACCTTGACGCGGGCATGATCAGGTCGGCAGTCGATACACTTGGTGTGAATCCGGGTTCGTTCTTGTTCATCGAAAACGTCGGCAATCTGATTTGCCCTTCGGAGTTCGACCTCGGCGAAGGGTACAGGGTGCTTATCGCCAGTGTGCCCGAAGGACATGACAAACCCCTGAAGTATCTATCGATGTTCAGCGCCGCTGATGTGATTGTGCTGAATAAGATCGACCTGCTGCCGTATATTGACTTCGACAAAGAGTCCTTTTATAGCGGCGTCAGAGCCATAAATGAAAAGGCCCCGGTCTTTGAGGTATCCTGCAAGACGGGAGCCGGACTTGACGCCTTGGCCGGCTGGTTTCGGAAGCCCGTCACAACCGGCCAAAATTTCAAGTAATGGGACAAAAAAATACCTAATTCTTCCAATTATGTATGAATATACAGTATTG
>CAZCKQ010000074.1:0-7932 GCA_964499315.1 uncultured Eubacteriales bacterium
ATTTCGCAAGACAGGCTTGAGTACCTGTATTTTGCAAATTGGCCCAGGTAGCGCCGACAGGAGTTATTCAAATATCAGGGGGTATGCGACATGGCAATGAGCTATGATATGGAACCGAGGAAAGTCGGGAAGGTCAAGACAAAGAACAGGAGGATCGTTACTGAAATACCCGTAGAGAGGTCGTTTGACACGATCCGTGCGCTCAGAAAATACGAACCGCGGTCGATGAGCGGGCAGCCTCTGGTCGTGTGGGACCGCGCCAAGGGTTACAACGTATATGACAGATTCGGCAACAAGTGGATCGATTTCAGTTCGGGCGTGCTTGTGGCAAATTCCGGGCACTGCAACGGCGCAGTGCAAAGGGCTGTAATCAGGCAGGTCAGGCACGGTCTGCTGCATAATTATTGTTTCCCGAGCGAGATAAGGGCTGCGTTGGTTGAGAAATTATCACAAATTGCGCCCGAACCTCTAAAAAAGGTATTTTTGCTGACTACCGGATCAGAAGCCGTTGAATGCGCCATCAAGCTTGTGAGGACATACGGCAGGCAGACCGGCGATAAAAATAAAATAAAAATTAACACGTTCACCGACGACTTCCATGGCAGGACGCTGGGTTCGCAGATGGCGGGCGGCTCGCCGAAGGCAAAAGAATGGATCGTGAATCTTGACCCGGATATCCATCAGGTCCCTTTTCCCAATGCGTTCAAATATGAATGGGCTGACACAAGCAGACCGGATTATTCCGGTGAGAACTGCTTCAATTCATGGAAGGCCTATTTTGACGAGCAGAACATCAAACCGGAGCTGATTGCGGGAATAATACCGGAGACCTTTCAGGGTGGCTGGGTTCAGCTTATGCCCGCCGATTTTGCAAAAAGGCTAAGAGAGTTCTGCGACAGATACAATATCGCGCTTGTCTTTGACGAGGTGCAGGCCGGCTTCGGCAGATCGGGCAAGTTATTCGCCTTTGAGCATTATGGTATAAAAGCCGATTTAGCATGCTGCGGAAAAGGTATCAGCAGTTCGCTCCCATTGTCGGCGGTCATCGGGAGGCCGGACATCATGGACCTTTACGGCCCCAATGAGATGACGTCCACCCACACGGGCAATCCTGTGTGCGCGGCGGCGGCATTGGCGAATATAGAATATCTTTTTGATAATGACCTCGTCAATAAATCCGCACGGCTTGGAGAAGTATGCAGAACACGTCTCGGAGAGATCAAATCAAAATACAAAGATTTCATTGGAAGCCTCCAGGGGTGCGGACTTGCCTGGGGGTTGATATTCGTGAAGAAGGGGACAAAAGAGATCGACCCGGTTTTGGCGCACCATGTCGTCAGGATCTGTGTCGAGAAGGGATTGCTTCTGTTTGCCCCCGTCGGAGCAGGAGCGACTATCAAAGTATGCCCGCCGCTGGTCATCAGCGAAGAAGCCCTGCTCGAAGGCATTGCGGTGTTGTCGGAGGCTATTGAGGAAGCTATTGCCCAAATGTGAACATTTATTATATAATAGTGATGAAAAGCATTGGCTTCTAAAACATGGAGACATGGAATAAATATTACAGTAGATGAAGCGTTTGATTTGCACGTCCCAAAAACGGGGGGAGTGAGCGAACGGATGAGCGGCAATATAATTGAAAACAATATAGTGACCGTATCCGGCAAGATACTATCGGAAGTGAATTTCAGTCATGAGGTCTACGGGGAGGGCTTTTACAGTTTTCTCCTGGAGGTGCCCAGGCTTAGCGAGAGTTATGATAAAATCCCTGTCATGATTTCCGAGAGGCTTATAAAAAAACAGAAACTTGAAACAGGTATTTTTATCGAAGTCGAAGGTCAATTCCGGTCATATAACAGTTTCAGCGGCGAAGGCAACAGGCTGGTTCTTACGATTTTTGCGCGGGAAGTCAATTTCCTTGAGGATGAAAAGAAGATTAAAAACCCGAATCAGATATATCTGAACGGTTATATATGCAAGAAACCCATATACCGGACAACTCCTTTTGGCAGGGAAATTTCTGATATCCTGCTCGCGGTTAACAGGCCTTACAATAAGTCCGATTACATACCTTGCATCGCGTGGGGCAGAAATGCCCGATACTCCGAGAATCTGTCGGTCGGCGACAATATTAAGATATGGGGCAGGATTCAAAGCAGGGAATATCAGAAAAAGTACGAAACGGGTGAAGTACACAACAAAGTCGCTTACGAAGTATCGATATCAAAAATGGAGATAGTGACCGGCGACAGAGAGAATATATATTCTTCGACTGTTGCCAATGGTCAGCTCTCGTCAGTCACCGACAGGTAAAAACCGACATGCCTTTGGTTGCTTCAGTCTGGATCTCGGACGCAACAAAAAGTTATGACAGGGAATACAGTTATTTGATCCCAGAGGAGTATTACGGGTCGGTCAAGCCCGGAATGAAAGTCATCGTGCCTTTCGGAAGAAAGGATACCGCCCGCGAAGGAATAATCGGAAGCATACAATACTCTGACGAACCCGTTGATGCAGCTGCCGCCATAAACGCTCCCAAAATCAAGACGATCTCAAAAGTCCTTTTCAACGATCCTTTCCTGACTGAAAAAATGCTTGACTTGGTGTTTTGGATGAAGCACCGGTATGTCTGCACGTTTTATGATGCCGCCAGATGCATCTTACCGACATCGTCAAGTATGCGTGAAAAACGTCTCAAGGCCGCATGCCTGGCAGTTCACGCACATGAAGCGGTCGTATTGATAAACAGCGGGGCACTGGACCGGATCCAGCATATCAGAGCGCTGGAAATGCTGCTTGAAAGCGAATTCATCCCTCTGCAGGACTTCGAAAAGCATGCCGGCATCTCGAGAAGCGTCCTTAATACATTAAAAAAACGGGGCTTGATAGATTTTGTCGACCAGGAAGTCATACGCAATCCCTTTGAGGGTATCGGATGCGAGAAGAACGAACCCTATACCCCTACAGATAACCAGTATGCAGCCATACAATCGGTCAAAGCAAAAATGGACGCAGGCGTCTTTGATGAGTTTGTCCTGCACGGCATAACCGGCAGCGGCAAAACAGAAGTCTACCTTCACGCCATAAAACATGCGCTCGACATGGGCAAAAGCGCCATAATGCTTGTTCCGGAGATCTCTCTCACGCCGCAGACAGTGGAAAGGATCCGCGGAAGGTTCGGCGATACGGTGGCTGTAATTCACAGCAGGCTGTCGCCCGGAGAACGTTATGACCAGTGGAGGATGGTATACAGCGGGGCCAAAAAAGTAGTTATAGGCGCGAGGTCGGCGGTATTCGCGCCGTTGGAGGATTTGGGCCTGATCATTCTGGACGAGGAGCATGATGCCGCATACAAATCCGAAATACCGCCTAAATATCATGCCGCTGAAGTTGCAAGGGAACGCTGCCGCAGGAATAACGCGGTGCTTATCCTCGGGTCGGCCACACCGTCTGTTGAAACATATTATAACGCCTCTGTGGGAAGCAAAACAGTCATAAGGCTGTCTGAACGGCCGGGACCGGCCCGCTTGCCTTCGGTGGATCTTGTCGATATGCGTGAGGAGCTTTCAAGAGGGAACAGAAGCATCTTCAGCAGTAAATTATTCAACGAAATCTCCGCGAACCTGAAGACAGGCGAGCAGACCATCCTTCTTATGAACAGGAGGGGATACTCATCTTTCGTGCTTTGCAGGAATTGCGGGTTTGTTGCCAGGTGCCCGGATTGCAATGTTACCCTGACCTGTCATGCTTCACCGAAGTCTGCAAACAAGCTGGTTTGCCACTACTGCGGATTCACTTCAGCGATCCCTTCAGGATGTCCAAGCTGCGGGAGCGTCAGCATAAAGCAATTCGGCGCCGGAACCCAGAGGATCGAGCAGGAAGTGATGAATAAATTCCCCGGGGCATCTGTTATCCGGATGGATACCGACACAACTGCTTGTAAAAACGCACATAATACTATCCTTCGCCGGTTTCGTGATGAAAATATAAATATACTTGTCGGCACCCAGATGGTCGCCAAAGGCCATGATTTCCCCAATGTGACGCTGGTGGGCGTGCTTGCCGCCGACAGTATGCTGAATATACCTGATTTCAGGGCATCCGAGAGGACATTTCAGCTGCTGACGCAGGTTGCGGGAAGGGCCGGGAGAGGAACAATCCCGGGAAGGGTGGTCATCCAGGCTTACAACGTAGAGGATTACAGCATCAACACCGCATGCCGCCAAGATTATGAGCTTTTTTTCAATCAAGAGATTGAGGTAAGAAAAAAACTGGATTATCCGCCGTTTACGAATATTGCCGAAATAACGGTGAGCTCTGCGGACGATAGCCGTGCGGGCAAATACGCGAGCGCAATAAAACAAAAGATAATCGGCAAATCAGATAGTTGCGACCAGGGATGTGACATCATGGGGCCCGGTCGTTGCCCGATATCCAGATTGAACGGAAAATTCAGATGGCGTATCATAATAAAGTGTCCGGATATGGAAAAACTCATACATATGATGACAATAGTTACAGGATATGTTTCTGGGACTGCCGCCAGAAGTGACATCGCGGTAAGCGTAGACATAAACCCCTATGATATGCTTTAATATGGTTGAACAACCGGTGCATGAGTGAGCAACCGGCGCATTAGTGAATGAGTGAATGAGTGGTGGGCGCTATGGCATTGAGGAGGATCCGGCTGGACGGGGATGAACTCCTGCGGATGAAATCACGGGAAGTCGATGCGGTTAACGATAGGATCCTGACGTTATTGAAAGACCTTTCGCATACATTATATGATGCGGAGGGCGTTGGTCTCGCCGCTCCGCAAATAGGCGTCCTGAAAAGGGTCGTCGTCGTGGATGCGGGAGAAGGGCTTATTGAACTGATAAATCCTGTGATACTCAAGCAATCCGGAGAAACGACCGATATTGAAGGTTGTCTCAGCATACCCGGCGTTTTCGGTGATGTGACCAGACCTGAGCATATTACGGTCAAAGCCCTTGATAGAAACGGTAAATCGGTAACTTCGGAATACAGCGGATTTACGGCAAGGGTCATTTGCCACGAGATCGACCATCTTGACGGAGTGCTTTTCAAGGATAAGGCCGTAAGATTTTTAGACAGGGATGAGCTTGAGAAGAGGAACAGGCGGAAGAGGAGCCGCGGATGAACAAGCTGCGAGTAGTGTTCATGGGGACGCCCGAATTTGCAATCCCGAGCCTGAAAATGCTGATAGAGGAAGGGTACCCGGTGCCCCTTGTTATAACCCAGCCGGATAAACCTAAAGGAAGAGGCAACAAGTTGGCCTCTCCTCCTGTAAAGCAATTCTGCCTTGATAGAGGTATAAATCTGGCGCAGCCGCTGAAGATACGCGACGATGCTTTTGTTTCCCGGATTGAGGACATCGGCCCGGAAGTCATTGTAACGGCGGCATACGGCAGGATACTTCCGGGAACGGTGCTGCGGATACCGCGGTACGGATGCGTCAACGTGCATGCGTCGCTGCTGCCGAAATACAGAGGGGCTGCTCCGATCAGCCGTGCGGTGATCAATGGGGAAGCGACGACGGGAATAACGACCATTTTTATGGATGAAGGCATGGACACCGGCGATATACTTATGAAAACGGAAATACCGGTCGGTCCTGATATGACAGCCGGTGAATTGGGCCTGGCGCTCTCTTCGGTAGGGGCGGAAGTTCTGAAACAGACCTTGATCGCAATCGGACGAGGGGAGATTCTCCGGATGCCGCAAAATCGCGACGAAGCTACTTATGCGCCTGTGCTTACCAAGGAAGATGGCATTATTGACTGGAACGCTGATTCGAAGACCATCCACAACCTTGTGCGAGGTACCAATCCCTGGCCTATTGCCTTTACATTTCTGAACGGGCGCCGCATGCGTGTCTATAAGACGGCAATTCCGGACAAAACCGATTGTGACCGGCTTGAAATTACGGTCGGCCGCCCGGGAACGATTGCAAAGGCGTCAAAAGACGGAATATACGTTATATGCGGCAAAGGATTGCTAAAAATACTTGATATACAGTTTGACTCCGGCAAGATGATGAATGCGGCAGAGTGCTGGCATAATTTTAACGAAGGAGAAAAATTCACCGGTGAGAAATGATACCGATCCGGTCCGTGATACTGCGTTAAGGCTGCTTTGCGACATGGAGGCAGGTAAAACCCTTATAAAAACTCACCTGATTGGCAATTATCTGGACAAATCAGAATTCGGCAGTCTTGACAGGGCATTTGCTTCTGAGCTTGTATTTGGGGCCATTAAGTGGAAGCTGACCTTAGATTGGATCATCGCGCAGTTTTCGAGACTGCCGGCTGGCAGGATATCCGTTCCCATACTGAACATACTCCGCATGGGCGTGCTTCAGATGCTTTTTATGGACAAGGTGCCTGTTTCCGCCGCCTGTAACGAAAGCGTCAGACTTGCAAAGAAATATGGCAATCCAGGTTCTGTATCGTACGTCAATGCAATCCTGAGGAATATATCCGCAAATCGCGATTCAATAACATACCCGGAAAAAGATAAGGATCCTTCGGGATATCTTTCAGTACGGTATTCCCATCCATTGTGGCTTGTCAAAGAGTGGCTGCAAGAATTCGGGCAGGATTTTACGGAACAATTTCTCGAATGCAATAATGGCGGAGCTCCTTTTACCGTAAGGATCAATACTAAAACGACAGACAGGCAGGGCCTGATCGATATGCTGAATTCGCAAGGCGCAGGCGCTTCTCCCGGACTTTATGCAGATGAAGCCGTCCTGATAGATAAACCTTCGGTATTCTACAAAACAGGCTTTTACAGGGAAGGAAGGTTTTATATCCAGGACGAAGCCTCCATAGTTGTTTCCAAGCTGCTCAGACCTCTTCCCGGCAATCTGGTCATCGACGTCTGCAGCGCCCCGGGGGGCAAGGCTACGCACATTGCGGAGCTGATGGGCAACAGAGGCCGGATAATCGCAATGGATATTCAAAGCAACAGGCTTGAGTTGGTGAAGCAGAATGCCGACAGACTTGGCATGGATATTATCGAATATGAAGTTAAAGATGCGTCGCAATCGGATGAAAGGTACCGCAATAAAGCCGACAGGGTGCTGGCCGATGTTCCCTGCACCGGTTATGGCGTTCTGAGAAAAAAACCTGAAATCAAATGGAACAGGGGTCCGGGCGATTCAAATGAGCTTCAAAAGCTTCAACTCAGGATTCTCCAAGCCGCCTCGGAACAACTGAAGCCCGGTGGTTTGCTTGTGTATAGCACATGTACCGTCGGCGCCGCCGAAAATGAAGATGTGGTACGTTCTTTTTTAAACAATAACAGACATTTCAGGTTTTCCGGGTTTAAAGATGAATTACCGGCCGCTCTCAGAAGCAAAAATTCCTCCGACGACGGAATGCTGCATTTGTACCCGAATACCGACGGGACGGACGGATTCTTCATCGCCAGATTTACAAAGGAAGACGGACATGAAAAATCTGCTTGATATGGAGTATGAAGAACTGATATCGTTCCTTGAGGGGAACGGCATCCAAAGATACAGAGCCGGGCAGATCACGAGGTGGATAAACCGCGGTGTATATGAGTTCGAACAGATGACGGATATTTCCAGGGAAATGAGGCAGTCATTAAGGGGCATCTGCAGGATCGATGTCCCGGAAATCCAAAAAAAGCTTGTTTCCCGGCATGATGGTACGGCAAAGTATATTTTCAGGCTGGCTGACGGAAATATCATAGAAAGCGTGCTTATGAAGTATGAACACGGACTTGCCGCATGCTTGTCAAGTCAGGCCGGCTGCCGTATGGGGTGCCGTTTCTGCGCATCTTCGCTGGTGCCCTTCGCAAGGAACCTTACCTCCGGGGAGATGTACGGACAGGTACTTGAAATCAACCGCGATATGGGGGAAAAGGTCGGTAATATAGTGCTGA
>CAZCKQ010000075.1:0-7836 GCA_964499315.1 uncultured Eubacteriales bacterium
TACCTGAGTTGGCTTCAGGTAACGTCGTCGAAATTAAAGATCATCGGTATGCATTCGGCAGGGACGTCGATATGGCAGCTGCGATAGTCGCTTAGGCTGATAAGCATGTATCCTCTGTAATACAGGTCATGCAGGAGGGCTCTGAAATCATCGAGTGTAGTTGTCCATTCCTTTTCCCCGCCAGGCTTATAATTCACAATGTAGTTATGGAACATGACGACCATGATTTTTCCGGATTCGTCAGGCTTGATCTTTTCAAGGTCTATGTCAGGGGCCTGCACATCGTTGGACGTGGCCGGGTCGTCGGTACTTCCGGGGTCGCGGGTGCTTCCGGGTTCGTCGGTCGTGCCGGCGGGATCACCAGTGCTTCCGGGATCGCTGCCTGTGGTATCTTCGTCGCTTGTGCCCGGTTCGGTGACGGTGCTGTCAGTATTTGCGGATGTAGGATCCTGCGTGTCTCCTCCGCCTAAAAAACGCTTGCCTGTGCAGCCACCAAAAGCTAACAAGGCAATTATCAATGCGGCGATTATTACGATCAATATGATAGTCCCGTACGAAAACCGGGCATGACGTTTATTGCGGTGTCTATTGCGTGTATTGCGTGTATCGCGTGTCAAGGTTCGTCCCCCTGTGTCTTATTATATTACATAATAAATTTTATATTTATCTCATTGTCTCAAGACCTCGTCAATATTGCTCGTGAGGTCTTTGCCAAACCATTTTTCCGAAAAACGCTTAAGCGTCCCGTCAGTTTTCATCTCGTCAATAATCTTCTGTACCTTATCGCGGAGCGACTCATCCTCTTTTCTGAAGCAAACGCCGATAGGCTCGTTTGTCAGTCCCCTGACCGCGATCTTGAAACTCTCGGGGTCAGCTGATGCATAATAAGATGCGACTACTTCATCCACCACTATGGCATCAATTTTATCTGCCTTCAGATCCGCAAACGGCATAATGACCTTTTTATACGTAGTAAGCTCAAATGGCATTTCTTTCAGGTATTTATCACATGAATCGTTAGCCGTCGTATCCTCCTGACATCCTACCCTCTTATCCTTCAGGTCCTTTATCTCATTTATCGAATTATCGGCAGGTCTGGTCACAATAACCTGCGAATTCGCTATATATGGTTTCGTAAACACAAATTCATTTTGTCTTTCTGTTGTAAGACTCACTGTAGATATTATACAATCAAATTTTTCTGATCTCAAAGCCTGCAAAATGTCGCTCCATGGGGTCCAGACAAATTCGGTCCTCATTCCGAGCCTTTTGCCTATTTCCTTCGCAAGATCCACATCGAATCCTATTGCTTCGTTATTATCGTTACGGTACTCCATAGGCGGGTAGGAGTCGCTCATACCGATATAAATCGTTTTCCCTGAAGAAAAAGCTGAACAGGACGTTAACGCAAATAACGTAAATATTGTAACTGTCAGGATAAATATTGCCATCGCGACACGCAAAACGACTGCAAAACTATGCTTCTTCAGCGCCGCCATGATCCCCTCCCCTGAATCTTTTTCTTTATCGGCTTTAACGAAAAGCGGTATACATAAATTTTATATCAAAAAGCCTGCCATTACAAGATAATTGAATGTTGTTGAGGGCGGGACACCGCGGGAACATCCGGCTGCTGACTATCGTCATATACTATATAGGAATTGGTTGTGCTAATATTATAGTAGCGAGGTAAAGGGGGAGGTCTGATATGTTACGCAAATATTGGAAAATATCCTGGATAATTCTTTTGATAACGGTAGTGACCATCAGCGTCATCGCTTCCGGCTGCAGTTCGGCAGCCAACCAATCCGGATCCCGGCAAACGGCTCCGTCAAAAGGACTAATGGATTTAGACAACGCCGAGTATGCCGAAGCGGGCAAGGATTTGGTTTCGGCCGATGACGGCAAGGCTTCTTCGGACGTATCCCAAGTCAAGAGTACCGTCAAAAAGATCGTCCGCAATGCAAACGTAACAGTGGAAGTCCTCGAGATTGACGATTCCGTCAAGAAGATCAATGAATGGGTCAGTAAAAACGGGGGCTATGAGTTTAGCAAAAGTGTCAACCTGAGGGGCACTTACAAGACAATCTATGTTGTATATAAGGTATCGCCGGACAAATTGGACGCGTTCCTTGACTATCTCGACACCACAAGCACAGTAGTCAATTCGAACACATCGAGTGAAGATATCACCGACCAATACTTCGATACCAGCGCGAGGCTCGACAACCTCAGAAAAGGCCGCGACAAGCTTCTTGAGATTCAAGACAAAGCGCAAACCATAGAAGAAACATTGAAGGTACAAGCTGAATTGAACAGAATCACCGGCGATATAGAAGCCCTTGAAGGCAGGCTGCTGCTCTGGGACAGACTGGTCGACGAATCCACTGTGACGATAACCATACTGGAAGCGACGGATCCTTTGAGGCATTCCAAAGAGATATCATTCAATTTCTCTTCGCTTGCCGATGTATGGAAGACTATGAAGACCGGTTTCATTATCGTAACCAACGCATTGGTCAGCATTTTAACCTGGCTCCTTATCATTATAGTATCGGTGATTCCGCTGGCCGTCATCGCATTCCTGGTCTTACTTCTGATCAGATACATCAGAAAGAACCGCAAGGGCAAACTGCCTCCGGACCGGCCGGGACTGCCTGTGAGACCGGGACAGCCCGCGCAGACTGTAAAGCCCGCGCAACCCGCTAAGCCGGCGCAACCTGCGCAACAAACGCAAACGCAGGATGATGCTGCCAAACAGCCGCCGCAGAAATAGCCTGAGCCAAACGAAGGTTCTGTAACAAAAGCTCTTGAAAATAATAAGACTTTTGCATTCTCAAAAGAGGTGCAAAAGTCTTATTTTGTTTATTTTTTGTGTTTCTTTATTGCACCAATCTATCAATTCGAGCATATTGTTTCACATAGAAACTATGGCGCGGCCGGAGGATACTATGAAAGGCAACAGGATTGCTTCTGAAAAAAACGCGCTTCGGAAGATGATTTTTGTGTACTGCAAAGGTCAAAAGCATGACAAGCAACCGCAACTGTGTCACGATTGCCAGATTTTATTGGACTATGCGTTGCAAAGGCTCGATGCATGCATATTTGGCAATAACAAGACGTTTTGTTCAAAATGTACCGTTCATTGTTACAAGCCGGCAATGCGCGATAAAATAAAGAAAGTAATGCGATACTCCGGTCCAAGGATGCTTTATCACGATCCGCTCTTGGCCTTAATGCATATCCTGAAGTAATTTATAGCGAAAGCATGGAAAGCATGAATTGGTATGTCATATCGTTGAAACCCGGCAGTTCCTCATGGCCGAAGTCCGGATAGACCGCCATTCGCTTGGGCGATGTTATCTTGTTGTAAGCCGCGAATTGAGTGGACGGAGGGCATATATCATCCATCAGTCCCGTGCCCATCAATACTTCAGCTTTGATCCGAGGTGTGAGGTATTGCACATCTATATAACCGAGGCGCGTGAATATCTCGCTCTCATGTTCATGCCGCGGGTCGAAGCGCCTGAAATATATCGAAAGCTCCTCATATGCCTGCTTTGCAAGGTCCATCTCCCAGACCCTCCTGTAGTCGCAGAGAAAAGGATACATAGGCGCCGCTTTCCTTATACGCGGTTCGAGACTGGCGCATGCAAGCGTCAGGGCCCCGCCTTGCGATAATCCCATGGCGCCCACCCTGCCGCCATCGACTTCGGGCAGCGACATTACAATCGCGGCGAGCTCGGCGGTATCAAGAAAGATCTGCCTGTAAAGCAGATTCTCCGGGCAATCGCTCAATCCCCTTACTATGTGTCCTCTCAACGTATTTCCTTTTACTCCTCCGACGTCTTCCGAAAGCCCGCCTTGTCCGCGGCAATCCATTGCGGCTACGCAAAAACCTGCCGCAACATAAGACAATTTGTCGCACCAATCGCCGGAGTTGCCTGAATACCCATGAAAATGCAGGATTGCAGGATTTTGGGTTGAGCTGCTCTTCGGGCGCAGGTATTTGGCATGTATCCTGGCGCCTTTAACTCCGGTGAAATAAAGGTCGAAGCACTCCGCGAAAGGCGCTCCGAATGCTGCCGGAATAAATTCGGGTTTCGGGTCGACCGACCGCATCTCCGCGAGGCCTTTTTCCCAAAACTCGTCGAAATCGGATGGTTTCGGGCTTATACCATCATACTTCTTCAGTTGTTCAAGCGGCATGTCCAATATTGGCATTTAAAACACTCCTTTTTAGTAGGTTTAGCGTTTAATGGTTGCGTACTTAATAAAAGTCAGCTGTCCCACAGTTTGCGCATGAGTCTTTTTACCTTACTTTCTGCTGCCGATCTTGCTTCAGCATCCCGAATCAAGGCATCACCTGCCCCGGCGGATCGGAGGATATCTCCCTCGGTTGCCCCTGCAGGCAGCTTTTCAACAGGGATGCCAATGATTTTGCCCTCTTCCGTTTCGCATATTGCGATGTTATTTTCGATTCTGTCGATAATATATTTCACTCCGCACCCCCCGCAGCTTTTAACGGCTTTTAACGCTTTCGCCGCTCTTCCCCGCTTTTCACCTGCTTGTCTCGACATTTATACTCGTGCCGTCTGTCGTAAAGATTATACTCCCTCGCTCATCCGTCCTCAATACCCTTACCCCCTCGACCGATATTCTTTCGATAGTCTCAGATGCCGGGAGTCCGTATTCATTGCCCTGCTCCGCAAAAATGACACAAAAGTCGGGCATCACTCTGTTCAGAAAATCCGTCGAAGTGGAATAACGGCTTCCATGGTGCGCTACCTTCAAGACGTCCGATTTTATCTGGAAATTTCCGGCCAGGATATCCTTCTCAGGTTTGAATCCGACGTCGCCCATAAAAAGAAATGAGACACCGGCATACCGCAACCTTATTACTGCGGACCAATCATTTAGATCTTCGTAGTCGGCGTATTTAGGCGGTGATAGTACCTCGATGGTGATATCACCGGGGCGTTGCGAGCCAGGCGGCAAGATGGCAGCGCCTGCCTCTGCGGTTTTTATTCTGAGCCCCTTTTTATCCAAGGCATTAAGCAGATTGGAAAAAGTATATGTAGTATGGCCCACCTTAGGCAGGTACACATCGCCGATACCCATTTCATCCACTATTTCAGCCATTCCGCCTATATGGTCCTCATGCGGATGCGTCCCGACAAGTATGTCTATTTTATTAATGCCCAACCGCCTTATGTATTCTATTATCAATCCTGCATCGTCGCGGTTCCCGGCGTCGATCATCATTGCCCCGTTTCCGGGCAGTTCCGCAAGTATGCAGTCCGCCTGGCCGACATCAATAAAATGCACCTTGAGCAGATCTTCGGGTCGCGCATCAAGCTGCGCTTCATTCTGCGTGTCATTCAGCGTGTCATTCCGCGTGTCATTCGGCCTGTAGATTGTATGCGGCCCATTGTCAAGAAAAGATATGACACCTGAAATTGATGCCAGCGCAAACAGGGATAATACTATACGCGCGACATATTTTCTACAACCTCTCAATGATAACCTCTCAATAATTTGCTCTCCATTTGACCCTATTAAATATTATATACGGAGCAAACCAAAATCGCACAAATAACATAAATTAATTATTGAGATGATGTTTTATTCAAGTCAGGATTACAACAGAATGCCGTATGACAGACCGTATATCAGGCGAAATATCAGGCCCTACGACAGGGTGAAAGCAGTGCAGTACGCGCACAGGTGGGCATTTGCCCGCAACCCGGCGTACTTCAACTTTGATGATTTCGGCGGAGACTGCACCAATTACGCGTCGCAATGCCTATACGCCGGCAGCATGGTCATGAATTACACGCAGGTCCTTGGATGGTATTACATATCTTCAAATAACAGGACGCCTTCCTGGACGGGAGTCAATTTCCTTTACAATTTTCTCACCGGCAATCGCGGGGCGGGACCGTTTGCAGTTGCCGCCAGCGCCTCGGATATGCAACCGGGTGACATCATACAGCTTTCGTTCCAAGGCGGCGGGGTCTACCAGCACTCGCCCGTGGTAGTATATACGGGCTATCCGCCTTCGCTTGGCAACATCCTGATCGCAGCGCACACCATCGACCGGGATTACTACCCGGTGACCAATTATACATGGAAAGAAATACGATTCCTTCACATATTGGGCGTAAGGGCGTAATGGCGTAATGGCGTAAGGGCGTAAGGGCCTAAGTGTATGCTACAGCATAGTTATTGGAATGGCGATCGCGGCGAACCCTATGAAGGATACAACGGCTATGAACATATTGTAGCGGGTGTTGTAGTTCGATAGCAGCGATACATCGTAATAGCCTTCGACGCCCTGATCGGAATACATCCTGATAAGGCCGTCAAGCAGTTTCTTCCTCGTCTGCTTTCCTTTGACAAGTCCGATTATCGAAGCTGTGTTCACCAATATCGTTAATGCAAAAAGGATTCCTAAAATTATTATGTCGGACTGAGACTTGTAATCATTTCCGGCAAAGATGGAATTGACAATAAGGGAAATTAAATTAAGCGCGATAGCTGCAACCACAAATACAATATCTGTTTTGGTATTTTGCTGGAGCTCCTTCACGATATGGTCATGTACACGTCCTATCATTGCGACCCCTCCCATCGGATTTGTGACGTTATTTTGATTATATCAAATTATTTTAACTGTTCCTCTTATTTTAACTGTTCATCTACCCTGAATATGACAATTTCCCGGATCAAGTCTAATGGTAAGGGCTTACTCAACGGAAATTGCACTGACCCTTTGGAGGTTTTGTAACCGGTTAGTTTTTCTCTAAAAGCCATTATGCCTTCGGGTTGCGGATAAAAGCCAATGTGCTTTTCAAATCCGGCAAAATGGACCAGCCATTTTCCGTTCAAATCGTATGTGGGCATCCTCATACAAATCCGTTCGGTGGCCTGCGGGGCTGCTTCAAGGATAATATTCCTGATTGCGGTCAACCGCTCCCGCACTTCGGCAGGAAAGCCTTTAATATATGCGTCTACTTCATTCATAATTTATAAACCTACTTCTTTTCATCTTTATATGTTTCATATCATATCAAAAGCGTTACAATTTGTAACGCATTGCACAATACCAATCCTGCTCATCCACTACCTTTTGTCAACGCCGGGATATAACTTGACCATTTGCATTACAACATCCAAAAATGGAATGGTGTCTGCTTCGTTAAAAACGTAAACCTTTTGCATATAATTGATGCAAAACGCTTGGCTGTCAGCCCGGAGATATATTGGAATACATCCCCTCCGATGACGATGAAGAGGATGTTCATGAATGACGAAGGCGCTGGGGCAAAGATTTCTTTCGTTGAATCATTTTTATCACCCCTTTAAACCGGTCGAAATCGATCAGTTTGACCATTTTGCTGACCTCAACAAAATGGTCAAGAAATCCAAAAGTGCAGGTGCCGCCTGCACTTTTTGTCTTTACTTCTGAGACTGCTCGGAAGGGACAACAGCTAACGTGTACCCTAACGGTTGAAGGATTTTGAATAAGGTATCTATCTGAGGCGTCACTTTCATGCTTTCAAGTCTTGCTATGGCAGGCTGCTTCAAGCCTGCAAGGTCAGCAAGCTCCTTTTGCGATAATCCTTTTGATTCTCTGGCTTCAATCAGTTTCCCAATCAGCGCTACCTCAAAATCAATTTTTGCTTTCTGTGCCGGATCAATGAATTTGGGGTCGTTCCAGAGCTTATTAAAATTCGTTTTCATGTCTATTTTCTCCTTGCTTTGTATAATAACATATTCGTTATTAACCACAATAACAAATTTGTTATAATTGCCTCGCAAAGCATTTTATCG
>CAZCKQ010000076.1:0-7594 GCA_964499315.1 uncultured Eubacteriales bacterium
TGTCACGGCCATCATCAACGGCTATTGCGCCTGCGACAGGATCTCACGCTTTTCAGGAATTGGCACTAATCTGATAGTGCCCTTTTTTTGCGCTGTCGCCATGCCTTTATGCGGTATAGGTTTTACCAATATCATCTCTGATTTCTATCCTTTTTTCGGCTATGCAGGTTTGTTTCTGATATCAATGGTCATCATCCACAATTGCTTTGGTCGAAAAGCTCTTTAATATTGTTTTTGGTTGATTATAATGATATACTAGTTTAAAGAAATTATGTGATTAATTTAACAATCTCAATTATTTTATTAGGTACATTTTAAGTACATGCAGGAGGTAACTACACTATATGAAATTGAAGGATGTTGTCGCAAAACATGGCAAAGCTCCTGAGAACCTCATCCAGATACTTGTTGATTACCAGAACGGCAAGGACCGGAAATATATCTCAACCGATGAGGTCAAGTACCTGTCCGGAGAACTGGGTATATCGGAAAGCGCCATATGCAGCGTTATCACGTTCTACACTCTTTTATCCCTGAAACCGAGAGGCAGACACATTATCCAGGTCTGTACAGATGTGCCGTGTCATGTGAACGGCTCGACCGATATTGTGAATGAGTTGACCAAGTTATTAAAAATTGAATTCGGGCAAACAACGCCCGACGGCATCTTCACGCTGGAACACACGAGTTGCCTGGGTTGTTGCGACAGGGCTCCCGCGATGCGCATCGGAGAATGCCTGTATACCGGGCTGACGCCGGAAAAGATCGCCGGCTTGATTGATGAATACAGGAGGAAAGAATAGATGAACGAGATGATCCTTACAAAAAGGTGCGGCAGGATCGATCCCGGATCAATAGATAAATACATAGGGACCGATGGCTATAAGGCTCTTGGCAAAGCCCTCAAAATGAAGAGAGAGCAAATCGTTGAGGAAGTCAAGGCTTCGGGTTTGAAGGGCAGAGGAGGAGCGGGCTTCCCGACAGGCATCAAGATGGAAGCCGTTCTGAATGCTCCCGGTAACACCAAATATGTGGTATGTAATGCAGATGAAGGAGAACCGGGCAATTTCAAGGACAGGTTCCTGATGGAGAAAGATCCCCACCAGTTGCTTGAAGGCATGATAATAAGCGCATTTGCAGTCGGGGCTTCGACAGGCTATATCTATGTGAGAGGAGAGTATGACGCTCCGATCACGATATTGCGCAAGGCCGTAGAGGATGCGAAGGCTAAGGGATTCCTCGGGAAAGACATACAGCGTTCGGGGTTTGATTTTGATATCACGGTACAATCCGGAGCGGGCGCATATATATGCGGCGAGGAATACGCCCTGATTGAGTCCATAGAAGGCAAGCCCGGCAGACCGCGCAACAAACCGCCTTTTCCGACGACGTCGGGTGTTTTTAAAAAGCCTACGATGTTGAATAACGTAGAAACATTTTCTAATATTCCTTCAATAATCTTAGCCGGCGGAGAAAAATTCGCATCGATCGGGACGCCGGGCTCGTCCGGTACGAGGCTGGTCAGCCTGAGCGGCAATGTCAACCGGCCGGGAGTGTATGAAGTACCTTTCGGCATGTCTTTGAGGCAAATTGTATTTGACCTGGGAAAAGGCGTGCCCAATGGCAGGAAGATCAGGATGGTTCAGCTGGGCGGCGCTTCGGGGCCTTGTATCCCAGAAAGTATGCTTGATATCAGGTTCGATTACAAGGAACTGGCGGCGAATGGCCTTTCTATCGGTTCAGGCGCCATAATTGTAATAGATGACAGGTTTGAAATAATGGATATCCTGAAGCTCATAACCAAATTCTTCGAGCATGAATCATGCGGAAAGTGTACTCCATGCAGGGAGGGGACCAAACAATTATCGGTAATGATTGAGAAGTTTGCATCGGGGAAGGCTTCAGGCAAAGATTTGGAGAGGCTGGAATCGTTGATGGAGACCATGGGCCGGACGTCCTTGTGCGGATTGGGGCAGGCTGCCCCGACAGCGCTGCTGACGACCCTGAAGTACTTCAGATTCATATACGCAACACAGGATGCGGGTCAAGGAGGATCACAATAATGGAAACAGTAAAAATAACTATCGATGGAAAGCAGCTAGAAGTTGAAAGAGGGACTACAATATTAAATGCTGCCCGTGGAATCGGAATAGATATACCTACTTTATGCTACCTCGATTTGCACCCGGACCCGATGGATAAGGCGCCGGCTTCGTGCAGGATATGCGTCGTGGAAGCGGAAGGGGCAAGAAATCTGATACCGGCATGCGCAACGCCTGTAACAGACGGAATGAAGATATTTACATCTTCCGAGAGAGTCGTCAATGCGCGCAGAGTCCTGCTGGATCTGCTCTTATCCGCGCATTGCATCGATTGCCTGACCTGCGAAAAGGCCGGAAGATGCAAGCTTCAGGACTACTGTTATGAATACGGCTTAAAAAAGCCGGGCTTTGAAAAGGTGAAATGTGAGTATGAAATTGACGACAGCAATCAATTCTATATCAGCGACAAAAATAAGTGTATTCTATGCGGAAAATGCGTCAAGGTGTGTACGGAGCTCCAGTGCACAAATGCCATAGGGTTCAGCC
The DNA here is from genome assembly GCA_964499315.1 of uncultured Eubacteriales bacterium. GTDB lineage: Bacteria > Bacillota > Clostridia > Acetivibrionales > CAYWGM01 > CAYWGM01. The sequence goes on from CAZCKQ010000076.1 coordinate 2,589, forward strand.
AGAGAGGATACCTGATGCATGTTGCGGCGCCCTATGAAGCAAAGCTCGAGAGTTCGGAATGCGTCTCCTGCGGCAATTGCGTCTCCGTGTGCCCTACAGGGGCTTTGATATCCAAGACGAGGGATAAATGCAGGTCATGGAATGTTACCGGAAAGGTCCGGACTACCTGCCCATACTGCGGTGTCGGCTGCGAAATGGATCTGGTGCTTGACGGAAGCAGAATCGTGGGGGTAGAACCGGCGATGGGTCCGGCCAATGATGGATTGCTTTGCGTGAAGGGCAAATTCGGCTATGGATTCGTAAATCATCCGGATAGGCTGAAGAAGCCGCTGATAAAGCGAAACGGGGAATTTGTCGAGTCCACTTGGGATGAAGCTTATGAATTAATAATCAGCAAAATGAAAGAAGTGAAGGCAAAATACGGTCCCGATGCATTTGCAGGTCTGGCATCGGCAAAATGCACAAATGAAGAGAACTATCTGTTCCAGAAAATGTGCAGGGCAGTCGTCGGTACGAATAACGTGGATCATTGCGCCCGGCTCTGCCATGCCTCTACGGTCGCGGGCCTTGCCACGACCTTGGGCAGTGGTGCTATGACCAACAGCATCGGAGAAGTTGTGAATGCCGATGTCATATTCATAACAGGATCGAATACGACTGAAACCCACCCTGTAATCGGAGCCAAAATCAGGCAGGCAAAATTAAGAGGGGCGAAAATAATTGTAGCTGAGCCCAGAAGGATAGACCTGGTCAAAGATTCCGAGATTTTCCTGCAGATCAAGCCCGGTACGAATGTGGCTTTATTGAACGGTATGATGAATGTGATCATAACGGAAGGGCTGCAGGATAAAACTTATATCGAGACCAGGACCGAAGGCTATGAAGAACTGGTTAAAATCGTAAGTGATTATACCCCCGAAAAAGTCGCCGGGATATGCGGGATAGATGCCGATGCCCTGAGGGATGCGGCAAGGATGTACGCTAAAGCCGAAAAAGCCGCGATATTCTATTCGATGGGTGTAACACAGCACAGCACCGGGACGCAGGGTGTCATGTCATCATCAAATCTTGCGCTGCTTTGCGGCAAGATCGGCAAGGAGTCTTCAGGCGTCAATCCTCTCCGCGGACAGAACAATGTCCAGGGATCGTGAGATATGGGCGCTCTCCCGGGAGACCTGACCGGGTATCAGAAAGTATTCAATCCGCAGGCGCTGGATAAATTCGAAAAGGCATGGGGAGTCAAGCTGCCGGATAAAGTCGGGCTGACAATAACAGAAATGCTGAATAAAGCGGAAAAAGGGGATATCAGGTTCATATACATCATGGGTGAGAATCCCATGGTTTCCGATCCCGATATCAACCATGTCAAAAAGGCCCTCGAAGCAGTTGATTTCCTTGTCGTACAGGACATATTCCTTTCCGAAACGGCACAACTGGCTGACGTGGTGCTGCCGGCGGCCTCGTTTGCAGAAAAAGACGGGACATTCACAAATACCGAGAGACGGGTCCAGAGGGTCAGAAAAGCCATCGATCCGCCGGGAGAAGCTAAAGCCGACTGGCAGATACTCATGGAATTGATGAACCTGTTAGGATATGAGAAGAAATATTCCAATCCTTCGGAGATTATGGATGAGATCGCTTCTGTAACCCCGCAATACGGCGGGATAAGCTTTGACAGGATCGAAGACAAAGGGTTGCAGTGGCCGTGTCCCACAAAAGACCACCCCGGGACGAAGTATTTGCATGCAAATACATTCACCAGAGGAAAGGCGCTCTTCAAGCCGGCTGATTATATAGAAAGCGTAGAATTGCCGGATGAGGAATATCCGTATATTCTGACGACGGGCAGGGTTTTGTACCAGTATCACACAAGGACGATGACAGGCAAAGTGGACGGATTGAACGCCATGTCCCCCGAATCATATATAGAAGTCAATCCCGCAACCGCAGCCAGGCTCGGCCTTGTCGACGGCGGCAGTGCAAGGGTGGCTTCAAGGCGCGGCGAAGTCGTCACTAAGGTCAGGGTCACCGATAAGGTTGAAGAAGATGTGATATTCATGCCGTTCCATTTTGCGGAAGGCGCGGCTAATTACCTGACCAGCACGGCAGTCGATCCGATCGCAAAGATACCCGAATATAAGGTATGCGCTGTGAGCATAGAGCCATGCTGTCAGTAATCCGGCGCGAGGATAGGGTGATATTCTGAAAAGGTTCAAAACAGCTGTAGTGCTGGCCGGCGGCAAGAGTACCAGGATGCGCTTTGACAAACAGCTGCTGGAGATAAACGGCGAAAAGCTGTTGGAGAACCTTGTGCTGCGGCTGGGCAAAATATTCGAAGAGATAATAGTTGTCGCCAATGCTCCTGTTCGCAATACCGGGGATAAATGCGGGTGCAGTATCATAAAAGACGAGATCAAAGGCAAAGGCCCGTTGGGCGGGATCCATGCCGGTCTCAAAAATGCATCCGGGGAATATGCCTATTTTTTGGCATGCGATATGCCCCACATCAATCCGGCATACATCGATTATATGAAGAGCCGGATCGCCGATTCGGGAGTCGAAGCATGTGTCACCAAGGCAGGGGAATGGATAGAACCCTTTAATGCGTTTTACTCGAGGAGTATTGTCGAAAAAATTGAAAATTACCTGGCGAATAATGACAGGTCGTCGATTTACTCATTTATCAAGCAGTTGAATTGTATTTATATCGAAGAGGACGCAGCAAGGAAATTCAGCCCCGACTGGGATATGTTCCTGAATCTGAATACCAAAGAGGAATTGGCGGTATACATTGATTCAATACGGGATAAATAATTAGCAAAAGGTATCGTATGTGATGGAGAGCGCGAAAGAGTATAACATATTAAAGCTGAGGAAAGGCGTTTTACAGTCCGAGATAGATCTTATAATAAAGGAATATCCATTTACGGTATTTGTGAATAACAAAGAAATCGTAACGTTTCTCTGTACCCCGAAATCATTAAAGTTCCTGGCCGCAGGTTTTTTATATTCCGAAGGGATCATCAACTCGAAAAGCGATATTGAGGATATTCAGATTGATGAAGACCAGGGTCGTGCATATGTATTCACCCAAAACAAGGATATATTTGCCTTCGACGGGGACCGTCTGTGCGGCAAAAGGACTGTCACGACCGCATGCGGCAAACAAAGGACCATTTCTTACAATGTAGTGGATTTCTTGGGGACGGAAAGTGATAAGATCAAAAGCCGTATAGAATTTGAATCGGCTGAAATCCTGGCCCTGATGAATGGCTTTAATAAGAGATCCGAGCTTTTCCTGACCACCGGAGGTGTCCATAGCTGCGCATTGTGCGATAGAAAACAAATGATTCTATTTGAGGAAGATGTGGGAAGGCATAATGCGCTGGATAAGATTTTGGGGAAGGCCCTGCTTGAAGACATATATCTGGAAGATAAGATAATCGCCACAAGCGGCAGGATATCTTCGGAAATGGTCATGAAGGTCTTAAAAAGAAAAATCCCGATATTGGTTTCAAGATCCGCTCCGACCGATCTGGCCGTTGATATGGCCAGAAAGTGCAATTTGACGTTGATAGGCTTCGCCAGGGGAGAGAAGCTGAATATATATTCGGAATAAAAAGCGGTCTGCGGGATGTACCCACAGACCGCTTATCTTGATCAAATATTGCTTATTTTGAGATAGTGACTGCGCTGTCTGAAACTGCTGCAGTGTTTTGATCGGCAGCGGCAGCTTTCTTGGATGATACCCACGAATAACAGTAATGATACACCGCAGGGACTATTATTGCTCCTCCGAGTATATTACCCAACGTAACAGGTATCAGATTCTTGACCCAAACGTCTGCCCATGTCATACCGGCGCCCATGAATAATCCAGCCGGAATGAAATACATGTTTGCGATACTATGCTCAAATCCGGATAATACGAATAACATGATCGGGAACCATGCCGAGAATATCTTCGAGATTACGTCCTGCGAACCTGTCGCAAGCCATACGGCCAGCACGACAAGCATATTGCAGAATATGGCTCTTATAAATGCCTCGCCGAATCCCAGGGATACCTTGGTCGAAGCCAGTTTGACAGCCAATTCGCCGGCGGGTGTAAGCTGCCCTATCTGTCCGAATAGCCCCGAGTTGGCAACTGCCCAGGCAAGTACAACAGAACCTATGAAGTTGCCGATATACACAAGCACCCAGTTTTTCAGCATGTGACGCATGAGTATTTTTTTGTTGAACAACGGCAGAGTCATCAAACAGTTGCCGGTAAATAATTCGGAACCTGCCACGATGACTAACATGAGGCCTACCGGGAAAACAGCGGCTCCAAGAAATTTGGCAAATCCGGCGTCAATTTTACCGAATGTTTGCATGATGGCAATAGAACCGTTTGCACCGAAACCTATAAACAAACCTGCGAATATTCCTAATAAGATCATCTTTAATGCAGGTAAGCCGGCTCTTTTTATTCCTGCCGCAATAACAGCTTCAGTTATCTCCTGCGGCGTAGAGAAATTCTTAGACATAAATTAACCCCTTTCTCAGCCTCTTTACTCATTTATAGCATTATAACGGACATTGCCACAATGTAAATATTAGCTATTTTTTGTATTATATTTCGATGTTGGCGGAGCGAAGCGGATATTAGTGTGTGAAGCAAGCCAAAATATAGATTAAATAGAGGGACATTGTTAATAAATGAGTGAGATGATCCTTACAAAAAGGTGCGGCAGGATCGACCCCGGATCCATCGGCGAATATATGGCGGCCGGTGGTTATGAGGCTCTCGGGAAAGCGCTGAAGATGAGGAAGGAAGACATCATCAGCGAAGTAAAGACTTCCGGCTTGAAAGGCAGGGGAGGCGCGGGCTTCCCGACCGGAGTCAAGATGGAAGCCGTTCTTAAAGCGCAAAACAACCCCAAATATGTCGTATGCAATGCTGACGAAGGAGAACCGGGCAAGTTCAAGGACAGGTATCTGATGGAAAAAGACCATCACCAGCT
>CAZCKQ010000077.1:0-7592 GCA_964499315.1 uncultured Eubacteriales bacterium
AAGTTTTGCGGCATATCTGTTTGCGTTTGCTCCAATAGTCGAAACAAAAATATCTATCCCGCCGGGTTCCGGAATCGCGATGCCCTGGCTTTCCATCTCCATCAGCACACGTTCCATGCCCATCCCGAAACCTATACCGGGCGTAGGAGTACCGCCGCATTCCTCTATCAGTCCGTCATACCTGCCTCCGGCGCACACCGTCTTCTGCGTGCCGACATGTTCGGATATGAATTCAAATACAGTCTTAGTATAATAATCCAGACCCCTGACAATACCGTTATCTATTGTATACCCTATACCGATGTTATTAAGTCCTTCCATCAGCCCCTTGAAATGATCGCTGCAGTCATCGCACAGGTAATCGAGGAGGATGGGCACTCCGGTCAGATTGGCCTTGCATTCCGGCTCCTTGCAATCCAGAATACGCAATGGATTCCTTTCAAACCTGCCCCTGCAGGTATCGCAAAGGACCGGCAAAACGGGTGAAAGGAACTGCTTGAGAGCTTCATTATATGCGCGCCTGCAAACCGGGCAGCCTATGCTGTTTATGTGCAGCGACAAGCCGGATATCCCGAGCCTGTTGAAGATCTGGACAGCCAGGCTTATTATCTCCACATCGATATCCGGTCCGGGCGAACCGAAGGCCTCTGCGCCGAACTGGTGGAACTCCCTGTAGCGGCCTTTCTGCACACTTTCATACCTGTAAGCGGAAATATTGTAGTATAGTTTGACGGGCAGTGGCTGTGACGACATCCCATGCTCGATATAGCTCCTCACGATGCCGGCGGTGCCTTCAGGCCTCAGTGTGATGCTCCTGCCGCCTTTGTCCCGGAAAGTGTACATCTCCTTCTGAACAATGTCAGTGGTCTCCCCGACGCCTCTCTCGAACAATTCGGTATGCTCAAAGACAGGTGTGCGGATCTCCTTGTAACCGAATCTGCCGCAGACCTCTGTGGTTACCTTCTCGATATGCTGCCATTTAAAGACTTCTCCGGGTAATATGTCGTTGGTTCCTCTCGGACCGCGGGTCAGCATCACAGACCTCCATCCTGCCATAGGCTTGAAATAATTGTAATTGGGCTTTCCAGCTTTGTCAATAAGAACCTGTTTAAGGACGCATGCAACTAACCCAGAACTGACTGCAATATCCTCATATGGTTAAGGCCTGCTATCATCATGATATCGTCCTGATTGTAATTGAGTATCGAGAGTGCTTCATAGATAGAGGCAATGTCCTCGACGCCCCTAATTCCGGCAGGAAGCGAATCTATCCCGTCAAAGTCGGAGCCTATGCCCACATGCTCAATGCCTGCAAGCGCGGCTATATATTCAATATGAGCTATCACATCCCTGATCGAGGCCGATCCTTTATCATTGAGGAAGACAGGAAAGAGATTCACGCCTATGACCCCCCCGTTGGCCGATATTGCGCGTATCTGATCGTCGCTTAAGTTTCTCGGATGGTTGCACAACCGTCTCGAATTTGAATGCGATGCGATTATGGGTGAATCGGTGATCTCCATGATATCAAAAAATGCCTTATCAGAAATGTGGGATACGTCTATCACCATACCGAGCCGGTTCATTTGCCGCACCACTTCCCTGCCAAATGCCGTCAATCCCCCGCCGTCATGCACAGATCGTCCGGCTTCCATTGCGCTATCGGCAATCTGATTTGAATGATTATGTGTAAGAGCGATAGATCTGACGCCGAGCCTGTACATCATCTTGAGCACAGCGATATCGTCCATCAAGGCTTCGCCGCCCTCCATGGAGAGTATTGAAGCTGTTTTCACAGACTCAAGCCAGTTTCTTACATCGGAAAAACTATCTCAGTGCATCACATACTTGCTTAAAACTTCTATTTGTGAAAAATACGTATCCATAAGCCTTGCCAGATTCTTCAGACTCATTGCAGGATCGGCATCCGAACAGTATAATGCGAAATACTGGATATAGCCGCCGAGATTATGCATCCTGCGCAAATCGATATGGAAATCATTCAAAAGCAGGCTTGTATTATTGTTACAAAACCCGTCATTTATGTAACGCATTATCGTATAGATCGTGTCACAATGGGAATCAATAAATACCATACTATAATATATTGAGTCTGCGGCTTATAAAGAATATAATTAAGGAAATCGGGAGGTGTATAATAATGGATTTGAAATCAAAGTTGAGACATGTAATGGATTTCCCAAAACCAGGCATCGATTTTATAGACATTACCACAGTGCTTCAGGATCCGCAGGCATTCACCACATGCGTGAATGAGATGAAGCGCAAAGCCTCTAAGATGGGCAGTTTTGATGTGATAACCGGCCCAGAGTCAAGAGGCTTCCTTTTTGGCGCGCCTTTGGCGTACATATTCGGAAAGGGATTTGTACCTATCCGCAAGAAAGGCAAATTGCCATATAAGACCATAGACGCCGAATACAAGCTCGAATACGGGACAGATATCGTAGAGATGCACGAGGATGCGATCAAGCCCGGGCAGAGGGTCCTGATAGTCGACGATCTCCTGGCGACAGGCGGGACTACCGAATCTAACATCAGGCTGGTGGAAAAACTCGGCGGTATAGTATCCGGACTGCTGTTCTTCGTGGAACTCACCTTCCTCAATGGGAGGGACAGGCTTAAAGGCTATGAAGTGGAGTCGATCGTCCGGTTCTGAAGCAAAAGCGGAATAACGCAAAGCGGCGAAAAGGAGGCGGATTCAGGAATTGTCTGACGGTTTTGGACGTCTTGTCGAAAAGATAAAACAGTATGATCAGAATTGCCGTTTCGATACGCTTGAAAAGGCTTACAACCTCTCCCGCTCCGCGCATGAGAATCAGTTGCGCGTTTCAGGCGCGCCCTTCATCACCCACCCCGTCGAAGTCGCATTGATCATCGCGGAACTCGAACTTGACTGCACTACCGTTGTAGCCGCCCTCCTCCACGATACCGTCGAAGATACCCTCTGCACGATAGAAAAAATCAAATCCGAATTCGGAGATGAAGTCGCAAACCTCGTCGACGGCGTCACCAAACTCGGTCAAATCCCTTTCACCACCAAGGAAGAACAGCAGGTTGAAAACCTGCGCAAGATGTTCCTTGCCATGGCCAGGGACATACGCGTCATCATCATCAAGCTGGCCGACAGGCTGCATAACATGAGGACTCTAAAATACCTCGATGCGGACAAGCAGCTCGAAAAGGCCTCCGAGACAATGGAGATATACGCCCCGATTGCCAACAGGCTGGGTATGACTCGGATCAAATGGGAGCTTGAAGACATCTGCCTCCGCTACATCGATCCGCAAGGCTATTACGACCTGGTGGAAAAGATCGCGAAAAAGCGTAAAGAACGCGAGGCATATATTAATGAAATAATTGAAACGCTTGAGATAAGGACCAAAGAGATAAACATACCGGCGCATATAGACGGCAGGCCTAAACACTTCTACAGCATATACAAGAAAATGAAGGACCAGAACAAGACCCTGGATCAAATCTATGACCTGTTTGCCGTAAGGGTCATCGTCAACACCGTCAACGATTGCTATTCGGTCCTCGGCCTTGTCCATGAATTATACAAACCGCTTCCCGAGCGGTTCAAAGACTACATCGCAATGCCCAAGCCCAACCTTTACCAGTCGCTGCATAATACGCTCATAGGCAAGGAAGGCACTCCTTTCGAGGTGCAGATACGTACCTGGGACATGCACCGTATAGCCGAATACGGCGTAGCCGCGCACTGGAAATATAAAGAAGGCATCAAGGATCCGACCGACATAGACAGCAAGCTCGCATGGCTGAGGCACCTGCTCGAATGGCAGAAGGAGATGCGCGACGACGATGAGTATCTTGAAAATCTCAAAGTGGATTTCTTTGCCGACGAGGTGTTCGTCTTCACCCCCAAAGGGGATGTCATAAACCTGCCCGTAGGATCTACGCCGGTGGATTTCGCATATGCCATACACAGCGCCGTCGGCAACAAGATGATGGGGGCGCGCGCCAACGGCAGGATCGTCACGCTGGATTATGAACTCAAAAACGGCGATATTGTCGAGATAATCACTTCGGCAAGCGTCCACGGCCCGAGCAGGGACTGGCTCAAGATCGCCAAAAGCACGCAGGCCAAAAATAAGATAAACCAATGGTTCAAGAAAGAAAACAGGGACGAGAACGTCCTGCGCGGAAAGGAAGCCGTCGAAAGGGAACTCAAGAAACAGGGCTGCTCCCATACCCAGCTCTTCAAGACGGAATTCGTCGAACCTATCCTGAGACGATATAATTTTAACAACGTAGACGATATGTACGCGGCTATCGGTTATGGCGCCATAACATCCAGCCGCATCGTAACCCGCCTGAAAGATGAGTTCAGGAAGACCCTGAAGCCGGAAGAAATCGAAGCGCAGCTCAGGCAGATGAAAGAAGCCGAAGAAGAGGCGCAGCAGAAATCATCCAGGAGAAAGAAGAACATACCGGAGAGTGGTATTGTAGTCAAAGGTATCGACAATTGCCTTGTCAGGCTGTCGAGATGCTGCAATCCGGTGCCCGGAGACGACGTGACAGGATTCATCACCCGCGGCCGAGGTGTCTCGGTGCATAGGAAGGATTGCCTCAACGTCACGCGTAAGCAATTTCCCAATGACAGACTGATCGACGTCAGCTGGTATAAGGCTGAGAATATCTCTTATATGGCGGATATCAGCATTATTGCGAATGACCGCATCGGTCTGCTTATGGAATTGACCAATGCCATCGGCGAGTCGAAAATTCCGCTGAAGGCCATCAATGCCAGAACCACCAAGGATCAGACAGCCGTCATCAACCTGACGGTGGAGATCACCGATACGGATCAATTGGACAAGATAATCAGGAAGATCAGAAAAGTGGACGGCGTGTTCGAAGTCACAAGGAACAGACAATAGCGAGAAGATAATAGGAACAGAAAATAGCAACAGGCCGTAGGAGAGCAGCATAAATGCGTGCGGTAGTGCAAAGGGTCACACAAGCAAAGGTCACAGTCGGCGGCGCAGTCACTGGTGGTGTCGGCGGCGCAGTCGCCGGCAGCATATCGAAGGGAATGGTCGTGCTGCTCGGGATAGGCGCGGACGATAACAGCAGGGATATCGAATACCTCGCCGAGAAGATAGTGAACCTGAGGATCTTCGATGACCATGAAGGCAAAATGAATATATCGCTGCTTGATTGCGGCGGAGCGATGCTGCTGGTATCACAGTTCACGCTCTACGGGGATTGCAGACGCGGCCGGAGACCGAGCTATGACGCGGCGGCCGGACCGGGGACCGCGCAGGCGCTTTACGAGGCGTTTGCGGATAAATGCAGGTCATATGGGGTCAAGGTCGAGACGGGAGTATTCCAGACTATGATGCAGGTCGGACTTATCAACGACGGTCCCGTGACCATACTCCTCGACAGCCGGAAGGTGTTTTGATTATGGCAATGGCAGATAAAGCAGGATTGACGATAATACCTACAGGGCTCTTGGGTTCGAATTGCTACATCATGCGCGTAGGCGATGCCGGGGTCATAATCGACGCGGGCGCCGACGCCGGAGAGATAATCGGAGAAGTCCGAAAAGCAGGCCTCGCGATCAAGTATCTCATACTGACGCACGGACATATCGACCATGTGATCAGCGCCGCCGAACTAAAGCGCATCATCGGATGCCGGATATGCATACACAAAGACGACGCCCCCCTGCTTACCGACCCGAAATACAGCGGCTCTGAGCTATTCGGTATCCCGATACCTCCTACGGATGCGGATGTATTGCTGTCTGACGGCGATGTTCTGGATATCGGAGACATACAACTTGAAATCATTCACACACCGGGACATACGCCCGGGGGGATATGTATTAAGACAAGCATCGAAGCCCACGACATAAAATCTACCCGCGACATGCTGTTCACCGGCGATACGCTCTTCAGGGGCTCGGTCGGCAGGACCGACCTCGGCCGGGGCAACCATACCTCACTGATGAGATCGATAAAAGACAAGCTCCTGATCCTCAAACCCGAAACGGTAATCTACCCGGGTCACGGCCCTTCATCCACCATCGGCGAAGAAAAGGCCGGGAATCCATTCATTCTGTGAATACGCAGGTTTAATTGGCCAAAAAATCAAGTAATGGGCGCGCTTAAGATGTAATATCTGGTTTTTTATGCATTTTTGGCACACATAACACATCTTTAAATTGTGTATTCAACCATTACTGGTAATATTTGTTATTTATCTGTCCCATTACTTGAATAAATGACCAGTTAGGCTTAAAATGCCGAAGCTTAAAATGCCCAAGCCTCTTCCTGGGCGATGGCGCACCAGCGCACGACGTTTTGCGGGTTGCCGCCGAGCGTATTATTGTCCTTCATAATGATCTCCATGCAGCAGTTATGCTTGCGGGCCATACGCACGGCTTCCCTCAGGGATTTGCGCAAATAATCCTCATCGATCTGCGGAAAGGCCAAATATGCCGGACTTGGCTTTAACGAGTAAATATACTTATCGCCCAATTTCTCGGCCATATCCTCAAGATTTGCCCAAGGTGATACCGATACCCTCCTCAAACGGGGTATCTTCTTGACACTGTCCCATCTCTTGTTCAGCGCTTCGCAACAGCCGTAACAGTTCAGCCCGAACCTCTCAAGGATAGGTACCTGGTACGGGAAGATGAACTCGGCAAACATCTCCGGGGAGACCTGACTGGTTTCCTGGCTTTCACCGAATCCCCACATATCGATGGTCCTGACCTTTTTGCCGTCGAAGCCCTCCGAGGGCAGCTCACGTGTCCACCCGAAACCGCCGGAGCCCACATACGTGCCGTCATTATTTAGGCTCAGCAGACCGTTGTTTTCAAGAAAATCAAGTTTATTCAGATGACCGTCACGTAAAAACGCCATCAATTTATGCAGTTCGTCCGGATAATCGTACATATCGTACATTATTTGCTCAAGCCCTCTTATGTTCACTAGGGTCCACGTCATGCCAAGGGTCCACCACCACGCGCTTTTGACGCGGACCTTCAGATGTTTTCCCACGATTTCTTCCGCAAGGTTTTTAAGTTCATTTGTTTTGTCATAATCTACTTCTATTACAGGGAAATGCAGTTTGTCCATATCCTTATAGTCTTTCAACGGCGCATCCCACCTGTAGGATCCGCCGCCATGCCCGCCTGTCTTGACCTCGTGCATTCCCCAATCGCTTTCAGTTGCAGCGAAGGGTACATTGAAATACGGTTCGACCACCCTGTCGTCGCCCATGGACTCTCCCCAGAAAATCTCTTTCCTCAGCGCTATCTCCCATTTACGGGCCAATTCCCCCTCGCACTCCATTTGCGCGTCGGTGATGATCTCGTTCCACCCGTTTTCAGGGTCGCAGAAGACCAAGGGTCTCGTGCCCTCCAGATTATTATGTTTGTACCATAATACCTTCTTTTCGTTTTCAGCAGACCGGGCGGCCAATTCAGCAACCCGTGCAGCAAGAAGGCCGAGTATCTTTTTGTCTTTGTCGCTGAAAACCATATCAGCAGCGTCACCTGATGATGTGCTCAATGTTGCAACTGACTGGTCTATCAT
>CAZCKQ010000078.1:0-7531 GCA_964499315.1 uncultured Eubacteriales bacterium
AATATCATCATTAACATCGAGACCGACATGAACTATAGCAAAGCGCAACAGTTATTTATTAAAAAAGCGGCTGTTGCTTTGAAATCCGGCGGCTATATCTACCTTGACTTTGACTTGCACGCACACCCGGAAAAGATATTCAATTCCACATGTGAAAGGGTGTATTTTGAAGGCTTTGACGATACAGGCGTGTATGGCAGGTATATCGGTTGCGCAGGAAGCTATAGCATTGAAATGCAGATGACGAGCGGTAAAAGCCGAACCGAGCTGACACTTCCGGGCGGCGAGACACATATTTTTGAGAGGAAATCGGCAAAGCACATTCCAACTCTGCAGAACATACACGAGTGGCTTGCCAATAGCGGATTTGCTATCTCACAGGAGTATGGCGACTATGCCGGAAACCCGATAGGTGTAACTACCCATAGAGCAATCATCTATGCAAGAAAAGTGAAGTGATTTTTTCAAGCATAGCAGCGCTCCTTACCTTAATTGGCGAGGGGCGGGCTATGTTTAGATAAGGACTAAAAGGAGATTTGCATATGGACAATAATGCACCTGAAATCGGAGTTGTAAAGGCAGTTGCCGAAAAGTATTTAAACGGCATCATGAATGTGGAACGTGTTCTAAAGGGACAGTCGACATATGTATATCGTGTGATAACAGACTCCGGAATGTATTACACCCGATTTTTACCGGAGAACGCAAGCTTTGCAGCCGAGGCACTGGTACATAATACATTGTGCGACGCAGGTATTGGTGTGCCGAGAGTTATTTGCTTCGAGCATAAAAATGCATACACGGGGCTCTCCGTAATGATAGTTGATGAAATGCCCGGTGTTTGCATCGAAGATGAATGGCCGCGAAATGGCTTGCAGGATATCTTGCACGAAGCCGGGCGGCAACTTGCGCTTATCCATAATATTCCTGTGGACGGCTTTGGCTGGATCGATAGAAGCTTCTATGAAACGCTTAGAGGTCAAAGGCGCTCTTTCAATGATTATTTCACCTCTGATGAGGAAAGATCACAAATTGCTGATTTGATGGGCACAGCACGGCGAATCCTTGATATCCCAAAAGCGGTGCTTGTACATGGCGATTATGACATTTCGCATATATTTTACTCTGCAGGTAAATACAGTGGTCTAATCGACTTTGGGGAAATACGTGGTAATAACCGGTTGTTTGATCTTGCGACGTTCAGCTTGAATGACAGTTCGCTGAAAAGGATAGCATACTCGTATCTTATAGAGGGGTATCGCAGTATAGCCCGGCTAACCGGAGACGACCTATATTCCATAGAGTACATGGCACTTTACATTGTTTTGCGATTTCTCGGTAAAAAAGTTGATAAACCCGGTGCACGTGATTTTTTCTTTCATCTTGCTGAGAGACAGCTTGAAAGGATAAATAACCTATAATGATATTCGCGTGGTAAATATGCGCAATATCCTTGAGATAAGGCTTTAATTTTGATACGATGGCATGGATACATATGGTAATAAAGTATAATAAATGCTGATTATTGGCTTATCGTGAGGTATAAAATGCGGACAGAAAAAGAGATGTTCGATTTGATTTTGGGCGTCGCGGCTAATAACGACCGGATAAGAGCTGTCTTTATAAACGGCTCCAGGGCCAATCCAAAAGCGCCGAAAGATATGTTCCAGGATTACGATATCGTATATGTGGTGACCGAAACCAGGTCTTTTCTCGACAACAAGGATTGGATCTCGGTTTTTGGAGAATTGGCTGTTCTGCAAGAGCCTGATAGTAATGATGTTGGCTTTGATACGAAAAGGGATTTCGAACGATCATATGGATGGCTGATGCTTTTCAAGGACGGAAACCGCATCGATTTGACCATTCAAACCAAAGAAGCGATGCTTGAGACCTACAAAACCGATAAATTGACCGTACCGCTGCTTGATAAGGACGACTGCCTGCCGGAGATACCCGCGCCATCGGACGAGGATTATTGGGTAAAAAAGCCGACGGAATTACAATATTCAAGCTGCTGCAATGAATTCTGGTGGTGCCTGAACAACGTCGCCAAGGGCATCGCAAGGGATCATCTTCCATATGTGATGGGGATGTATAACGTATTTGTGAGAGACATGCTCGTCAGGATGATCGACTGGTACATCGGGATCAACACCGGCTTCGGCGTTTCAGTGGGGACGGGCGGCAAGTATTATAAGAAATATCTGCCTGCCGACCTGTATGAAATGTACGTAAAGACCTATTCCGACGGCAATTACGACAACCTCTGGACGGGTATATTCACCGCGTGCAGGCTGTTCAAGATATTGGCGGTGCCGGTCGCCGAATACTTCGGCTATAAATATAACGAGAACGAAGAAACAAATATGCTGGAGTATTTGGATAGAGTCAAAGAATTTGTGATGAATGGGGAAATGAATTGTGAAGAAAAGAATTAGTTATAGCAGTAACATCATTGGCATTACAGGGAAGGATGGTGAGGGCGGAGAGGAGGATACCGGTCCGGAAAGTTTCTTTGTTTGTGACGATAATAACGTATATATTCTGGATATAAACGATTTCCAAATACTTAAGTAATAATTGCCATGTTTGACGCAGCTTATGAATATGGCCGGTATTAACCAATCAGTCTGAATTCCAGATAATCCAGATCGGGGAAGATGTTGTCGGCGGCTTCGATGCTACCTAGCCACACAGGGTCGATGCTGTTCTTCTTTATATCCTCATAGAGACGGGTGAATCTTTCAATATGGGATATGGTGCGTTCACGCGCATATTTTTCAAATGCGCCTGTTCTCATAATAAAGGCCCAGTCGCTGCCCTGCGCGAGGAGGAGTTCTCTTGCGGCCTGGTTTAGTGCGCGTCGCAGTATGCCGGAGGCTCCGGGGTAGTCCCCGGCAAGCGCGACCATCCGCTCTTCCGCCATGCGCAGATGCCTGTAAATCCAATCGTTTGTTGAGTTGAGCCATACCGTGTTATAGCCGTTACAGCCCCATGACGAGGCGCAGGGTGATGCGGCCTGCATGATGGCGTTGCTGTCGATGTAATCGCTTAAGCCGCACAGACGGGCACTCCCGCTGATGTCGCTATCCGCACACCTTAAAACATGATATAACCATTCGGGGCCTTCGAACCACCAATGCCCGAAAAGCTCGGCATCGAACGGGCAGACCATTATGGCCTCCTTCCCGGTTTTTGCGTAAAACCGGTCAGCCTTCATCCCGGCTTTGTTGATGAAATCCGCCGCGTGTACCTGCGCCTTTGCGCGGGCTTTTGCTATGTCGTAAGGCCTTTTATCATCGGTATTTCCGGTTACGCGGTAGTATTTGATCCCGGTGGAAGTCCTGGCGCCGTCGGGCGCAGTGTACCCTCGTATATAATCGTATTCGAGGTCATAACCGATATCCCTGTAAAAATCCCTATAATCAGGGTCGCCGGGGTATCCGCGCGACATGCTCCAGACCTGTTCCGAAAGGTCTGTATCACGTCCGAACGCGGCTATTCCATGAGGGGTGGCTATAGGCGCGTATGTCCCGTATACGGGCGCGGGGTCGGCGTACAGGATGCCGTGTGATTCCAAAATTAAATAGTCAATGCCGTTTTTCTTCAATACAGGTCCGAGTGTTTCCGAATAGCCGCACTCCGGGAGCCATATGCCCCGCGGCCTGATTCCCATAAACTTCTCGCACGTATCAAGGCCGGCCGCGATTTGGACGTCCAGGATCCTCTCATTATTGATGAAGGGGAGGAATGCGTGCGTGGCAGCCGTGGTGATGATTTCAAAATACTGATTGCTCTCAGCCAGCATACGGAATGCATTTGTCAGATCGCACCCGTATCTCGTCCGGAAAGTCTGCAGGTCGTCCCTGTATTTGTCATGATAATAGAGGGCGAGTGCGTGGAAATCGGGCATATCGTATGTACGTCCTACCTCTTTCGCGGCAAGCTCGATATGGATCTCCAGATATTTGATGTACCTTTCCCGGAGGAGTTCATCGGCGAGCATATGCAGCAGCGTAGGGCTCAAAGACAATGTGATCTTGAAACGCGCGCCTTCGGAGACAAGCCTTTCAAAGACGGCCAGCAAAGGTATGTATGTCTCTGATATCGCCTCGAACAGCCACCTTTCCTCAAAGAAATCCTCATGCTCGGGATGGCGTACGTAAGGCAGGTGCGCGTGCAGCAGGATTGCGAGATGGCCTTTTGCTTTCGGCATGCGCCTCTGTTCAGTCATTTGCTCAATCATTCGCTCAGTCATTCGCTCAGTCATTGCCTCGGGAGTATCGCCGGTGCAAGCCGGATTCATCCTTGCTGAACAGGAACGATGAGCCCGGGGTTATGTTTCCGGCATATATGCGTTCATAATCCTCCGCCGTGAATGGTGCTGCACCATGGACCGATTTGTTGCGTCCCGGTTCATCGGGTTTTCTGTAGTCCGTGAAATACGCCGTATGGTCTTGCGAAGGTCCGTCATAAGGCGTTTTTATAGTATTCGATCTTGCGAAAGAAATGAAGAAGTCTTCGCCGAACAGTCTGCCTACCTCAACGGCGTGCACGCAGCCTGCCTCATTCAGTCCGATATGCAGCTGCCCGGTTTTATCGTCAATTTTTATATAACGGCCGGTATTCCTTGTAATATTCCATACTTTAAGGGCAGGGCAGGAATTATTGAATGCATCCGGGCCGAACGACTTCCTGAAATCGTTTAGCTTTGCGGCGCTTACCTCCCAGTAGGCATATAGGTTTTTGGGATCTTTGATCATTACGAATATATAATCGCTTCCGTATGGAAAAGGTACCCGGTCTGACATTCGGTCAGCCTTCCTTTGCGCGATCCTTTCGCCGTTTGCATGCACCATCGCCTCAATCTCCATCGGCTCCATACCTCCTCGAATTATTATGTTTAAATGCTGCTGACAATATTTATTTTTATATTTAATTTGCTTACATAAAATATGTCCCGAAAAATGAATACTAAAAACTATGAAAGTCTTGATGCTCACTTGGGAATACCCACCACGGATTATCGGCGGAATATCGAGGGTCGTTCAAGGATTATCTGAAAAGCTCGGCGGAAGCGGGCATGAAGTCCATGTCGTTACGGTATCCGACAACGGGACGACTTCCTGTGAGAAAATAGGCAACGTCATTGTCCACAGAGTCAGGACATATGATCTAAAACCGCTCGATTTTTCGGGATGGGTCATGCAGATGAACCTCGCATTCGTGGAGTATTGCGCCGGGTATATCGACAAAAACGGCCGTTTCGACATCATCCACGCGCACGACTGGGTAGTGGCCTTCGCTGCAAGGGCTTTGAAGCATGCATATTCCATGCCTCTTGCGTCTACGATCCATGCAACCGAAGCCGGCCGCAACTGGGGCATACATAACGACCTGCAGCGTTATATCGACAGCGTAGAGTGGTGGCTTACCTTTGAGTCTTGGAGGGTGATAGTCAACAGCAACTTCATGGCGCAGGAAGTGATCCGCCAGTTCCAGCTCCCATGGGACAAGATACGAGTTATCCCGAACGGCATTGATATTCAGGCACAAGGCAGATCGGATCCCGCGGCATGCATGCCCGATCCTGCTTTTAGACGCAATTACGCGGCAGACAATGAAAAGCTGGTATTCTTCATAGGCAGGCTGGTCCATGAGAAAGGCGCTCATATAATCATCGAAGCCGCGCCCAAAATACTCGCGAGATACCATGACGTCAAATTCGTCATCGCCGGCAGGGGACCCCGGACGGAATACCTGAAAAAGAGGGCGCAGGAGCTTGGATGCGCAAATAAAGTCTATTTTACAGGATATATCAGCGATGAGACGCTGCGCAAGCTTTACAAGTGCATCGATATCGCCGTCATCCCCAGCCTGTACGAGCCTTTTGGCATAGTGGCGCTTGAGGCCATGGCCGCGGGGATACCTGTGGTGATCTCGGATACGGGAGGATTGAGTGAATTGGTCAGGCATGGCATCGACGGTATGAAGGCGTATGTAGACAGCCCCGATTCCCTTGCCGATTGCGTGGCGGAATTACTTCATAATCAAGCCTTGGCTGATTCGATAAAGTCAGCCGCTCTGGAGAAGGTAAATTCTACTTATCTCTGGGAGATACAGTCAAGAAGGCTCGAAGAAGTGTATTCGGAAATTGTTGACCTCACCGCTTGCAAAGAATGTTATAATACTAAGGTTGATATTGAATAAGCGGCAGGAGGTTTTTTATTTGCGGGAAAATAGATATAAATTGAAGGTCATCCCGCTCGGCGGCGTTAACGAGATAGGGAAGAACATGACCGTATTCGAATTCTGCGAGGATATCATAGTCGTGGACTGCGGTCTGGCATTCCCGCAGGATGAGATGTTGGGCGTCGATCTTGTGATACCCGACATCACTTACCTTGTAAAGAACAGGGACAGGGTTAAGGGGATCATACTTACGCACGGGCATGAGGATCATATCGGCGCCATCCCGTATGTCATCAAGGAGCTGAATGTGCCTGTATTCGGGACAAGGCTTACCCTGGGGCTCCTCGAGTTAAAGCTTGCCGAGCACAAGATGCTCGACAAGACGGTGCTGCGGGAGATCAAACAAGGCCAGACCATCGAGCTCGGGGACAACTTTCTTGTGGAATTCATACGTACGACACACAGTATAGCCGATTGTGTAGCGCTTGCGATATTCACGCCGGTCGGGACAGTCTTTTTCTCTTCCGATTTTAAAGTGGATTATACTCCCATCGAGAGCGAGACCATCGATCTGATGCGCATCGCGGAGATAGGGCGGCAGGGCGTGCTGCTGATGCTATGCGACAGCACCAATGTCGAACACGAAGGGTACACGATGTCCGAGAAGACGGTGGGCGACGCGTTTGAAGAGTTGTTCATGAGGGCGGGAAAGAAGCGTATACTCGTGACGACATTTGCCTCGAACGTGCATAGGGTTCAGCAGGTTATCAATGCCGCTGCCAAATTCAACAGAAAAGTGAGCGTCGTGGGCAGGAGCGTCGAGAATGTCGTAAGGATTGCGGCCAAGCTCGGATACCTTACCATACCTGAAGGTATCCTGGTGGATATAAACAATATCGATTCATATATGCCGGAAGATCTGGTGATAATCACCACGGGAAGCCAGGGCGAGCCTATGTCGGCCCTGTCGAAGATGGCCACCAACGAGCACAAGAAAGTGGAAATCGTACCGGGCGACCTGATTATAATATCGGCATCTTCCATCCCGGGCAACGAAAAATATATTACCAAACTAATAGACGACCTCTTTAAAAGGGGCGCCGAAGTGATATATGAAACGCTTGCGGAAGTCCATGTCTCAGGGCATGCGTGCAAGGAAGAGCTCAAGCTCATGCATACGCTGGTCAAGCCGCGGTTCTTCATGCCGGTGCATGGGGAATACAGGCACCTCAAGCACCATGCCAACCTTGCAATCAGTCTGGGCATGTCTCCGGAGGACATATTCGTGATGGACAACGGCAAGATCCTCGAGCTCACGGAAAGTACAGCAAGGATT
>CAZCKQ010000079.1:0-7497 GCA_964499315.1 uncultured Eubacteriales bacterium
ATTCCGCAATGGATTGTCTCAAAATCGCCGCATCGGAGCTGAGCGCCATTTCCGGCATAAAAGATGATTTCAACAGGTTTTATAAAAGGCTTGAGGAGATCATTTATGACATCGATGATCTGTTAATGAGCATTAGACAAGAGAAAGACGGAATGGAATATGATCCGGATATGCTGAACGAAATAGAAGAACGCCTTGACCTCATCAATAAGTTGAAAAGGAAATACGGCCCCAGCGTAGAAGATATCATAGAATACCGCAGTAAAGCCGAGGCAGAATTGGACATGCTTACCAGTGCAGAACAAAATGCGGCGGCAATTGAAGCCCGCATCGGGAGCATTGAATCGGAATTGCTCGGGCTGTCACGGCAAATGCATGAGAAAAGACTCATCGCCGCGGAAATACTCCAGACAAGGATAACCGGTGAGCTTGAAGAACTGGATATGAATAATGCCCAATTTATCGTACAGTTGATTTACGCTGACACGCCCGTATATACCGATTCCGGCAGAGCATTTCATCAAAACGGGCTTGATTCGGTAGAATTCCTGATATCCGCAAACAAGGGCGAGATGCCTCGGCCGCTCAGCAGGATAGCATCCGGAGGGGAAATATCAAGAGTCATGCTGGCAATAAAGAAAATCCTGGCCGATGTTGATAATATACCAACAATGATATTCGACGAGATCGATAATGGCATCGGAGGGAGGGCGTCAGGCAAAGTCGGGGAGAAGTTGTCGAATGTCGCGGAGAATCATCAGGTCATATGTGTTACGCATCTTCCTCAGATAGCTTGCATGGCCGACAATCATTTCTTTGTTGAAAAATTCATCGATAACGATATTACAAAAACCAAAGTAACAAAACTCAACGATAACGAAATCATATCAGAAATAGCAAGATTGCTTGATGGCGCAGACATTTCCGAAATCACCATGAAACATTCGGAGGAAATGATTAGCAAAGCCAGGCGTTTCAAACAATTCAAAGTGTAATAATTTGACTGAATAATTATTTCTTCAAAAGGTTAAATTGTAGGCAGTGTGGAAGCAAGCCTTCATTTTGATTTTGGAGAAGAAATAATGCATAATAAAGAAAAACAAAAGACTGGCAGATATCGTTCATTATTCAGGGGTGTTTTATTTGGGGTCCTTCTTCTCCTGACATCATTTTCCGTTCTTTATCTGAAAGCTGTAGTTTCAATGCCCGGTGAATTAACCTTGGTAAAAGGAAAAGAATATGTCTATAATTTCAATATGCCTTTTATAGTCAAGGTGACCATCGACGGCGAAAACGCCATCAATATTGCAAACGGATTGAATCAAAGCAACTCTATCACCAGTATCCTGAATCTTACTTCACCCGTCACACTGAAATCGGTGCAAAACGGAAACCACAGGATCAATCTTAGAGTATTCGGTTTATTACCGCTGCAAAGTATAAATGTATCGGTCGTAGACAACAGGACGATAACAGCCTGTGGCAACACTATCGGAGTCAAGCTCAAAATTGACGGCATAATGGTCATAGGTATGTCTGATGTTGAAACTGAAGGTAATAAAAGGATATTGCCGGTAAAGGATGCCGGTATAAAACCCGGGGATCTTATCACAGAAATCAACGGGGAAGTCCCTTCCGGTACCGATGACCTTATAGAGATGGTGCAAGAAAGTAAGGGTAATAGTATTAAAATAAAATTCAGAAATGCAAGCGGCAGCCATTATGCGGAAGTGACGCCTGTGAAAGGCATTGATGATAACAAATATCATATAGGATTATGGGTGCGGGAGAATACTGCCGGAATAGGCACATTGACCTTTTATGATCATGAGACCGGGTATTTCGGCGCACTCGGTCATGGAATAACCGATATAGACACTGGATCTTTAATGCCGGTACGATCCGGGGAAATCATTGAATCAAGCATTCTTGCCGTAAAAAAAAGCAAACAGGGATATCCGGGAGAATTGAAAGGCATGCTGCTTGATGAGACCTATAGCCTGGGAGAATTGCTGGAAAATACGCCGCACGGCATATTTGGAGTTCTTTATCCCGGATCTTCCGACAAGCTGGGCGGAAGATCCTATCCTATCGGTGTTAAAGCCGATGCAAAACCCGGTCCCGCAAGCATCATGGCCAATGTCAGCGGCAATACCACAAAAGAGTATTCTATAGAGATTACCCGTATATTGCAGCAGGATTCCGGGGGTACCAAAGGAATGGTCATTAAGATAACAGATCCGTACTTGCTGGATCTGACAGGGGGGATAGTGCAGGGTATGTCAGGCAGTCCAATTATTCAGAACGGCAGGATAATCGGCGCCGTTACCCATGTGTTGATTAATGATCCGACAAGAGGGTATGGCATTTTCATCGAGAATATGATAAAACATCTTGAAAAAATCAACGATTACAGGAATTCAATCAAAGAATCCGCATAAATAAATGTCAATAATATATCACAAGTCTATTGAAGAAAATGCTGGCAATAAATATAATGAGTATGTTGGTTAATTCAGTTTTATTTTGATTGCGGAAAGGGGAATATCTCAATGAACCGGAAAATACAGGTCCTTGTAGCCGACGACAACCGCGAATTTGGTGAGATTCTAGGAGAATACCTTACAAATCAGGATGATATCGAAGTAGTAGGAATTGCAAGGGACGGTATTGAGGCTTTTGATATGATAACGCAACTGAGTCCCGATATCACCATCCTGGATATTATAATGCCGCATCTGGATGGCCTTGGAGTGCTTGAACGCATAAATTCCCTCGGGCTGAAGAGTAAACCCCAATTCATAATTCTATCTGCGGTCGGACAGGACCGCATCACCCAAAAAGCCCTTTCTTTGGGCGCGGAGTATTACATAGTAAAGCCTTTTGATATGGATATTCTCGTTTCAAGAATCCGTCAGATCAAGGAATCGGGCAGAATACCCGCAATCAAATCCGAAATTCCCGCAACGGAAAAAAAGGCATACCATGCCAAAGGTCCGGCAAAAAACCTCCAATTCGAAATAACCAATATAATGCACGATGTGGGCGTGCCCGCGCACATAAAAGGGTATCAGTATTTAAGGGATGCCATAATGATGGCAGTGAAAAACATTGAAATAATCAATTCAATTACAAAAGAGCTTTATCCCACAATCGCCCGCGAATACAGCACTACGCCGAGCAGAGTCGAACGGGCCATAAGGCATGCTATTGAAGTTGCATGGGGCAGAGGGCAGATAGAGACCCTTGATAAGATTTTCGGCTATACCATAAGCGTCGGCAAAGGAAAACCCACTAATTCCGAATTCATCGCAATGGTTGCAGATAAACTCAGACTTGAATTGAACGCATCTTAGCATATATTTACCAAAGAGGAGATCCGTTTTGATTTGCAAAGGCATTTACAAGAATCAATTTCATATTGACGATAGAATTATTAATATTTCCGAAAAAGTCAATAGCGATATTTCTGTATTATTTGATAAAATCGATAGTATCAGCAACTATAATCAGCTCAAAGTCATCGATGCCATGCAGCAATGCAGGCTTAGCGAGACCCATTTCTGCGGCAGCTCAGGCTACGGTTATGGCGATAGGGGCAGAGAAGTGCTGGATTCGGTATTTGCAAGCGTTTTCCGTTCGGAGTCCGCGCTGGTGAGGCATCAGATAATCGCGGGCACTCATGCCATATCCCTTGCCATGTTTGGAAATTTAAGACCTGGCGATGAACTGCTTTCAATAACAGGGAAGCCGTATGAAACACTTGAGGAGGTTATCGGGCTGAGAGGCGGCGGAAGCGGTTCCTTGCTTGATTTCGGGATCACATATGGTCAGACGGAACTAAACGGTCATGATGATTTTGATTATAAAGCGATTGAAAGCTCAATAAATCCAAAGACACGAATGGTATTTATCCAGCGTTCCCGCGGATATTCATGGAGGAAACCGCTTTCATGCGAATCCATCAGAAGAGCTGTCGGTTTTATCAGGAAACTCAGCAAGGATATTATTATTCTAGTCGATAATTGCTACGGCGAATTTGTGGAAACTACCGAACCTATTGAATCCGGGGCCGATATGGTCGCGGGGTCGCTGATAAAAAACCCGGGAGGCGGTATCGCTCAGGCAGGCGGATATATCGCAGGCAGGAAGACTTACGTCGCCAATACCGCGTGCAGGCTGACATCGCCCGGCCTCGCAGACAAGGTCGGACCGTCGCTGGGGCAAAACAGGCATATGTTCCAAGGATTGTTCATATCACCCCATGTAGTGTCGGAGAGCCTGAAGGGGGCAATATTCTGCGCGTCATTAATGCGAAGGTTCGGATTTGAAGTATCGCCCCTGCCGGAAGATGAAAGGCATGATATAATACAGGCAATAAAATTCGGGTCGCCCGAACCTATGATAGCTTTCTGCCAGGGGATACAGAAGGGCTCCCCCGTAGATTCATTCGTAGTGCCTCAGCCGTGGGGCATGCCCGGTTATGGCTGTGATGTGATAATGGCTTCGGGAGGCTTCGTACAGGGTTCATCCATAGAACTCAGCATTGACGCTCCTTTAAAACCGCCTTATATTGCATACCTTCAGGGCGGAATGGTGTATGAAGGCGTAAGGCTTGGAATAATGACGGCGTTGCAATCCATGCTTGACAAAGGGCTGGTAAAGGTCTGATGCGTTCAAGGACGGTACATAGACTAGGCACCATAATAATAATCATTTTTATATGCATGTATATTCCATCCTTTCTTCATTGGGTGTCAGGCCAAGGCATCCCCACCGATATCATCAGAATGGGAGTGATAGAGGATTCCATAAATGTCGAGGCATGCATTTTCCGCTCCGAGCGAGTCCTTATATCACCTTTCGACGGCTCTATGGCTCCGTATGTGGCCGAAGGCGACCGAATCGCTGTAAACGGCAAAATAGCTACTGTAATAGGCGATTCTTCAAAGAAGCTTTTTGATGAACTGGCTGCGCTTGATTTGAAAATACTGGGCGCGCTTAAGCAAAAAGGGGATAACAAAGAGTTCTTCAGCAGCGATTTAATAAAGCTGGATCAGGATATAGCCGGTAAAGTCAAGAATCTTGCGGTAGCGGCCAATTCCGGCAATCTTTACGGCACCGGCCAAATTAAAGCGGAAATTGACGGGCTGATGGCTAAAAGGGCGGAGATTTCAGGTGATTACGGCAATGGTGATACATATATCGCCGACCTGAAAAAGGAAAGAGAGAGGATAAACAAGAAAATAGAAGCGCAGACGAAGGTTATAAGGTCCGATACTGCCGGATTTGTTTCATTTACTATTGACGGATTCGAAGAAAAGCTTTCTCCGGAATATATCCGCAAGCTAAGTCCGGACGACGCAGATGTCATCTTCAAATCCGCCAAGCCGGTAAATAGTAAGATAAAGGACAAAAATAACCTTATTGCAGGCAAACCGTTTGCAAAGCTGTTGGAAGATTACCAAACATACCTGGTATTTATAACAGGTCCGAAAGATCTGAACTATCTATCAGAAGGGGACAGGATAAGGCAGGTTAGGATCAATGATATCGGAGCAGTTGCCCCGGGTACCGTGAACTATGTTTCGGATGAAAGCGATAGCCGAAGGGCAGTATCCATCGTGATAAGCAGATATTCAGGCGAGTTGTCGCATTTGAGGTTTGTCAACGCTGATATTATCAAAAATCGCTATGAAGGCTTGAAGGTACCGTTGAAGAGCCTTATCAGGAATACTGAAAACGGCGCGAAAGCATCGATCATGCTTGTGAGAAACGGCGCTGCGGTTTTAAAGGATGTCGAGATCATATCCAGTACCGACAAATGGGCAATAATTAAAGGACCCGGCGGACTGGCCGTCACAGGAAATGTGGCCTTGTATGACACGTATATAACGAATCCGAAGAATATAAAAGAGGGTCAGGTAATCGAACGATGAGCGATATAGGCAAAAATATCGGTCTTATCAGAAAGCAGATAGCGGTTTCAGCCGAAAAAGCGGGCAGGGATCCTGCCGATATAAAAATAGTTGCCGTTACCAAAACGTTGCCGACGGATGTCATAATGGAAGCAATCGATAATGGAATTACGGATATCGGTGAAAACAAGATACAGGAGCTTTGCGCCAAATACGAGACTATCGGCAAATCATGCAATTGGCATATGATAGGGCATTTGCAGACAAATAAGGCCAAATATGTTCCCGGCAGGGTCGATTTGGTCCATTCCGTCGACAGTCTGCGTATTGCGGCTGAATTAGATAAAGCTGCCGCAAAATCAGGCATTGTGCAGGATGTCCTCATTCAGGTCAATATCTCCATGGAGCCCAGTAAATTCGGAATAATGGATACGGATATTATTGATTTGGCGCGTAAGGTTTCCCGCTTGCCAAATATTAAAATCAGGGGGCTCATGACCATAGCTCCATACTCTTCCGACCCGGAAAATGCAAGACCTGTATTTGCCGCATTACGCAAAATATTTATTGACATAAGAAATCATAACATTGATAATATTAGTATGGATTACCTTTCCATGGGCATGAGCGGCGATTTTGCGGTTGCCGTTGAGGAAGGGGCGAATATTGTGAGAATCGGCACTGCGATTTTTGGAAAACGCATATACAAATGAGAATCAGGAGGTATTACTATGGCAAAGCTGTTTGATAAAGTACTGAATCTTGTCGGATGGGAGATCGAAGAAGACGAATCGCCTGACCAGACAAATGAAGAAAGGAACATATTCACACGCCCGGATAATCACGATGCGGACGCCTTACCAAGAAGACGACAGGGGAAAGTCGTGAACCTCAATGCAAGCAGCCAATTCAAGGTCGTTATCATGCAGCCCGGGAGTTTTGAAGAAGCAAGGGATGTATGCGACCATCTCAAGAGCAAGAAACCGGTCATAGTCAATCTCGAATCCATTGAAAAGGAAATTGCGCAAAGAATTGTAGATTTCTTGAGCGGTTCAATATATGCGCTCGACGGGAACATACAAAAAGTCTCCAATGCGATTTTCGTAATAGCGCCTAGCAATGTCGACCTTTTGGACGATTGCAGGGAAGAGTTGAAAGCAAAGGGCATGTTTCCCTGGATGAAATGAAAAAGCATTGATAATTAAGAGGTTATAAATGCAGGTTGCAATATACAAAGCCATAGATATTTTATTAGCTGTCATCGAATATGCCATACTTGCCAGGGTGATTATCTCATGGTTGCCGGTACCGAGAAACAACAGGCTGATAATTCTTCTCTATCAGGTGACCGATCCTGTTCTTGTGCCAATACGGAACATTATCAGCAAATCTGCATTAAGCAAAAATATGATGTTCGATTTCTCGCCGATTGTGGCATTTATCCTGATAGGAATCGTACGAAACCTGCTGGTTAAGTTTTTATTTACGCTATGAGGAAATAATACTTGTACGAGGTGGATCCCGATATGAATTATACGCCTAACGACTTGCAAAATTTAGTTTTTAAGAAAATGTTCAT
>CAZCKQ010000080.1:0-7459 GCA_964499315.1 uncultured Eubacteriales bacterium
ACCTGCGACGATACCGCAAAAGCAATTCTTGACGGTATGTTGGCTTTTATCACGCCTGTAATGACATCGACTGACGGGCGCTGAGTCGCAATGATCAGATACATTCCGGCCGCACGGGCCATTTGCGCGAGCCTGCAGATAGAATCTTCAACTTCGGCGGGGGCGACCATCATGAGGTCGGACAATTCGTCGATGATTATTACAATCTGCGGCATTTTATCCTGCCCAAGATTGTCCATTATTTCATTATAGCTCTTTATATCCCGTGCGCCTTTCTCCGCGAAAAGCTTATATCTGTCGGTCATCTCCTGCACAGCCCAATTCAGGGAAGCCGCAGCCTTTTTCGGATCGGTGACCACCGGCACCAGAAGATGAGGGATACCGTTGTACACACCCAACTCAACAACTTTCGGGTCTATTAGCAGCATCCTGACTTCTTCCGGTTTTGCCTTATATAGAATACTGAGGATTATCCCGGCAAGGCATTTACTTTTTCCGGAACCTGTTGCGCCGGCAATTAAAAGGTGGGGCATGCTTTCAATATCCGAAACGATACACTCTCCCGTAATGTCCTTACCTACCGCAAATGTGAGTTTTGATTCTTTCTGAACAAATTTCTGCGACTCAATTATTTCCCTCAGGTATACCAATGTGACGTCTTTGTTGGGAACTTCTATACCTATTGCAGCCTTTCCGGGGATGGGCGCTTCTATGCGGACGCCATACGCCGCAAGGTTGAGGGCAATATCGTCGGCGAGGCCGACAATCTTGCTGACTTTCACACCTGAATTAGGCTGGAGTTCATACCTTGTAACCGATGGCCCCCTGCTGATATTTACAACTCTGCCCTCCACGCCGAAACTCCTCAGTGTATCCTCGAGTTTTCTTGCCATGTCGATAGCTTGGCTTCTCAGGTTCTTTACAGCCCGTGTATTTTCAGGAGTGCTTTCCAAGAGATCATGAGGAGGGAACCTATATGAAGAACCGCTTGCGCCTGTTGGTTTTCTGATAACCGCCGGTCTTTCCGTTTTTATGGTTTCATTCAATTTTGGCGCGTCCTCTTTTTGCCTCGCGGTTTTCTCTATCCTGAAATCAATAATCTTCGATTTTTTGTTTTCTATTGGCAAATAGTCTTCATCCGGAATCGGGTCATCCTTCGATAAACCGGCGCCGGCACCGGCAACGCTTCGCACCGGAACAGGCCTACGCTTTCTCCCGGAATGCAGCACGGCTTTCAGCAACGACTTAAGCAAGGCTACTATCGATATATCCGTCAACAGTATCAAATCTACTATCGCCAGCGCGGTAAGCAGTATAATCGTGCCTGTCTGCTGGAACACCAGCAGGAACGGCAAGCTTATTACGCCTCCCAATATCCCCCCTTTGAAGATATCTCCCCCGGACAAAATTTCCCGACCGTCTATGTAAAACTTCGAAATCGCGTCAAGCGGAGGCAATCCTTCAAAATCCTCCCTGCTGAAAGAGGCCGACTGGATCAGGGAAGCGATAAGCACAAAAAGGATAGATGCCGTTATCATCCGCTTTCCGATCATATGGTCTTTCCTGAAAATGACGAATATGCCATATATGATGATTACCGGCGGAATCAGAATCGCAGGTAATCCTATCAAACCAAGCAGGACTTCTTTAATGAACCTGCCAAAAAGGCCTATTGCAGAATCGAAATATAATCCGAGCAACGACAGAATTCCAAGAGCAACGATCATAATTCCTATAACTTCATAGTTGATGTTATCGGTCTGTTTTCTTTTAACGACAGCGCGCCCCAAACGATCCACCCCCGATAGATAAGTATGTTAATAATAACATAATTGACAGGTTTTTTCCATGTAATTGTTAATTACTGGATAATGCTTCCCGGCTTGAACCGCGGATCCAGAAATAATTTTGGTGATGTGCTCAACAGCCTGTCAAGGACAAACCTGTTATCGGGGGTGCATATCACACGAACTTTTTCCCCGAGATATTCCATCTCGAGATACTTAACATCGTTTCCGACATTGAATATCGCATCATAAGGCACGATAGTATATAGTATCATATCAAGCCAGTCCCTCCCCCCTGAATCTTTTTTTAAACGTTTTGCCGGAATGTTTCATTTCTATCAGCAAATAAAGCTTTGAGAGCGCGTCGGATAATCCTCCCAATTCGTCGATCAGACCGTGTTTTACCGCTTCTTCGCCAAAGAGAACCGTCCCTACGTCGTTTGCGAGCTCGCCTGTTTTAAACATAAGCCTCTTGAATTCTTCAGGCACTATACTCGAGTATTTGGTAACAAATTGCACTACTCTTTCCTGCATCTTATCGAAATATTCATATGCCTGAGGTACTCCGATAATCATCCCGTTCAGCCTGATCGGGTGTATCGTCATGGTCGCCGAGGGCGCGATAAACGAAAAATCCGTTGAAACAGCCATGGGAACTCCTATGCTGTGCCCTCCGCCAAGAACGAGAGAGACTGTCGGCTTTGACATGCTTGCAATCATTTCCGCAATCGCAAGACCTGCCTCGACATCGCCCCCGACTGTATTCAGGATAAGCAGCAATCCGTCGATATCCTCTTTTTCTTCTATCGCCACCAATTGAGGTATGACATGTTCATACTTGGTCGTTTTATTCTGGGGAGGCAGAACGAGATGACCTTCGATCTGACCGATTATGGTCATACAATGGATATTGCCTTTTCTGCTGCTGATGGTCGTGCCTTCCAGCCCGCTTACGGCTTCCTGTCCGTTATTGCATGTCTCAGGGACATTTTCGCTATAAATGCCGTTCAAGAGAAATTCTCCTTTTTGTGAAATAAAAATGTAGGCATCAAGATATTGTTTCCAGATAAGAAATGAATATCCGTGAATTAAAGCATGAGCAAGCCTGTAAGCCGGGTTCTGTATATGACGATTATCTATCTAGGTACTGCATCTCTGCAATACTCAAGCCACCTACCCGGGACTGGCGGGCCGCCATTAACGTCCATCTATGCGGTGTTGCTCCAGGTGGGGTTTACATAGGCCGGTATGTTGCCATACCGCTGGTGAGCTCTTACCTCGCCTTTCCATCCTTACCCGTATATACGGGCGGTATATTTCTGTTGCACTTTCCTTGAAGTCGCCTTCACCGGGAGTTACCCGGCACCCTGCCCTGCGGAGCCCGGACTTTCCTCATGCACCACCTTTCGGATTAATGCATGCAACCGTCCGGCTTGCTCATACTCATACACATCTACAATTCTAAGATGAAGCGCCGTAAAAGTCAACCAACGTACCCGTTGAAGAGTATTCGACCACTTCCATGCCGGCAAAACGGTTTTTCAGCATTTGTGCCAGCTTGTGAATCACAAATTTCTCAGTATCATAATGTCCGGCCACGATTGCGAACAAACCGCGTTGCTTTAATTCGAGCGCATCATGATATTTGATTTCACCGGTAATCAGCGCATCAGGCTCATATCTGACGATATCACGGATATCGCAGCTGAAGCTTCCGGGAAAAACCATCACTTTTTGGATCGGACGATTAATGCTGCCTATGGTTTTAAAACTACGGACGTCGAGCTTTGCCATGGTCATACACAAAAAATCATCTTTTTTCATGGGTATGCCAAGCATACCCATCCTCCCGAACCGCAGCGGGGTATCGTCTCCATGTCGGGATGCTAAAGCCGAAAGCTCAATCAATCCCAGCCTTTCGGCCAAAGCAACGGCAACCCCGTCTTCTGCCGCATCAAGATTGGTATGCGCGGCATATACACATATGTCATTTTTAGCAAGAGTAAAGATAATGCGGGCTTTTGGGTCATCAAGGGTCAATGATGCCATAGGCCGGTAAATCAAAGGATGGTGCGAAATTATCATACCGGATTTTTTTTGAATAGCCAATTCAACGGTCTCAGGCTCGATATCAAGGCATACGACAACACTGTCCACATCCTTTTCAATATCGCCTATCAAAAACCCGTTATTGTCGTGTTCTTCAGCTAAAACCCGCGGCGCCGTATCCTCCATAAACAATTCTATATCCTTGCATTTATTTGCCATCAATACACCTCGCCTCTTTTTCGGGATTTTTTAAGGTATCTTTATAAGATTCCGACAGCATCATTATTTCGGATATACCGATGCCTTTATATGCGCCATGCCTGATAATGTATGAACGATCGAGGTCTTCGCCATTTTTGCCAATATTGGCTGAAAGCTTCATGCCGTTAAGTATCTTATCAATTTTTACCGACTCACGTCTTAAAAACTCGTAAAACAAAGGTCCCCTCTTCTCAGCGGTAACTCTTCCGATAAACAAATCCCGAAGCGTATAACGGACAGGCTTTCCCGAATATTTCGCTGCAATAACGCAATATATTTTATTATTTTCAGATACTAATTCTTCATCGTAAATCTCAAATCTATTTTCAAATAACCATTTTCTCAGGTGATTAATTCTGTTCATTGGCTGAATAATAAGCGCGTACGATTTTTCGGCAACCTCTCTGCCTTTTTCAAGAATCTCCACACACGTCAGGCCACCCATCCCGGCAATGACTATCGTAAAGCTTTTATCTCCCGGGAATACAGGATCCAGTCCGTAACCCTGTGATACCCGTATACTCTGCGCGGTTTTGTATTTTTCAATATTAAGGGCGGCATTCCTCAGCGGCCCCTCCTTTGAATCAGTTGCGTACGCCATGCTGCATACTCCCTTCAATACAAGATGTATAGGAAGATAAGCATGATCGCTTCCGATATCGTATACGATATCGCATTCCGGAACTTTTTGTGAAACTGCGGCCAGGCGATTTTTGTTTTTCATTATACTGCAAACACTTTCCGTCATATCCATAATTGCACAGTCCGATTCTGATCTTAGCATGCTTAATATATTTATATATTGTACATAATAATCATTAAAATAAAAAGAAGATTGAAAACGACGGTATGGATATAATCAACAGAATCAAAAGAGATATCATTCGCAGATATGGAAACCGCTCAACTCCGGGCTTCGATGTTGAAATGGCTGACGAAACCCTTATACAGTTTCCTGAAGGTGTATGCATTAAAGAACAATGCAATCGCAATTCAGAAAATGAATCACATGAAAATAAAAACATAAGCCATCATTAGCAATACTTAGAAAACCGAAAAATAACTACCTTTATCCTGCTAAATTATCCCATATCGCAAATTGCCTTTTAGCAATGTGCATGATATTATCTATGCGTATTAACTATACTCCCCTAAAATCCTGCATATATTTTATGTGCGGGATTCTCTTTTTTATAGCAATAAAACCGGCTGCTTTATGGAGCAACCGGTTCTTTATTCCAAGGTGATCCGTTAATCCAGGTAATCCTTGAGTTTCTTGCTTCGGCTGGGATGTCGCAGTTTTCTGAGCGCCTTTGCTTCGATCTGCCGGATGCGTTCCCTTGTTACATTAAATTCCTTGCCTACCTCCTCAAGAGTCCTTGCGCGGCCGTCGTCCAAACCGAACCTCAACCTCAGCACCTTTTCTTCTCTGGGAGTCAGAGTGTCCAACACGTCTATCAGTTGTTCCTTCAGCAATGTAAACGCAGCTGCTTCCGCGGGCGCAGGCGCGTCGTCATCCGGAATGAAATCGCCAAGATGGCTGTCTTCTTCTTCGCCGATCGGCGTTTCAAGAGACACAGGTTCCTGAGAAATCTTCATGATCTCCCGAACCTTGTCGATTGACAAATTCATTTCCCTTGCAATCTCATCAGGCTGCGGTTCCCTGCCTAACTCCTGGAGGAGCTGGCGTGATACTCTGATTAATTTATTAATAGTTTCGACCATATGGACGGGTATCCTGATGGTTCGCGCCTGATCCGCTATCGCCCTTGTGATTGCCTGTCTTATCCACCATGTCGCGTAGGTGCTGAATTTATAGCCTTTTCTATAATCAAATTTCTCTACAGCCTTTATTAATCCGAGATTCCCTTCTTGAATCAAATCGAGGAAAAGCATTCCCCTTCCCACATATCTTTTGGCTATACTTACGACAAGCCGCAGATTTGCTTCGGCAAGACGTCTTTTTGACTCCATTTCGCCTTTTTCCATTTTCCTGGCAAGTTCGATCTCTTCCTCTGCTGTCAGAAGCGGTACTTTTCCAATCTCCTTGAGATACATCCTAACCGGATCGTCGATACTGATACCTTCAGGAAGTGAAATTTCCATGTCTTCTTCACTTATCTGCATGTCTTCCATTTCAGTATCAAGATCGCCGATTACTTCTATACCCATATTTTCAATAGTATCATAGATGCTTTCAATCTGATCCGGCTCCATTTCCACATCTTCAAATGCATCCATTATCTCTTTGTAAGTAAGCGAGCCCTTTGATTTTCCTTTTTCCAACAGCTCTTTCATAATCAACTTCTTGCTGTCATTCACTTGTTCCACTGCTACCCCTCCTTTCTATGCATTATTTCACATTCTTCCTGCGAAGTATTGTATCCAGTTCCCTTAAAATCTGCCGTCTTCTCTCAGGTATCAGGTTATTATCATCAGTAAGCATCTTCATCAATTCACCGTATCTTTTATCGGTATAGTCCTGCTTTATCGCGCCGATAAGATCCATTGCCGCCTTAACAGCTTTGCCGGAATCTTCAAAACAACATTCCTCTTCAACGATTTTTGTGACCTCTTCCGCATCGGGGCCATCCAGCATACTCAACAGTTCCCCCAATGTTACTTCTATATTATTATCCAGCCTTTTGAAAATTATTTCCGCAATCTTCCTGCTATTCCCGCCATCAAAATCTTCAGGTGCGATTTTTTGTTTTATCAAGCCATAAATACCATTATCCATGCAAAGCAGCGCTATGATCATCCATTCATTATGCCTTTTGTATGTAATCCTGCCTGTGGAAGCACCGTCTTTGACAGCTATTGTACTGCCTGTCTTCACGCTCCTGAGTTTATTATCTTTCCTGCTTAATTTGCTTATCTCGCTTAAAACCGCCTCCTCACTGATATTAAAGTCCTTTGCGATTTTTTTTGCATACATCTCGGTTTCCACCCGGCTGTCAAGCTTGGACAATACTTCCGCAAGCCTGGTAATGAGTTTGATGCCGCCTTCCGTACTCCCGATGTCGATCTGCGCGCTAAATACCCTTATTTTATATTCAACAAGTGAGAGAGATTCTCTTATAAGCTTTGCAAAACGCGCCGGTCCGTTTTTACGTATGTATTCGTCAGGATCTTTTCCTTCAGGTATCCGCAATACTTTTACATTAAGGCCGACCCGGGCAAGCATATCCAGACTTCTCATAGTGGCAGCCTGGCCAGCTGTATCCGAATCGAACGCAATTACCACATCCCCGGTATATTGCTTCAGCAGCTTGCCTTGCCCTTCGGTCAATGAATTACCGAGTGATGCAACAGTATTGGTTATTCCCTTCTGGTGAAGAGATATAGCATCCAAATAACCT
>CAZCKQ010000081.1:0-7435 GCA_964499315.1 uncultured Eubacteriales bacterium
TGATGATACCCCGGTGCCTGCCGATTATTTCACCTTTGCTGTTGATGAAATCACCCGGTTTACCGGTACCGGCATCTTTGCCGTGCGTTCCGATAAAGCCGGCGTAGCCGCCCTCGTCTACAAAGCATATATCCTGGCTGTCAGGCTTATCATAAACCGGAAGGCCTTTTGTCCTGGCAATGAGCCTTACCTCTGCCTTCGTCAGGCCTCCGAGCGGAAACAGTATCCTGCCGAGCTGATCCTGGTTGAGCATATACAATACATAGCTCTGGTCTTTTTTGTTATCAACCGCCTTTTTAAGGACGTACCTTTTACTCGCATCGTCAAACGCAACCCTGGCATAGTGACCGGTAGCGATATAATCCATGCCGAGGTTCATTGCCTTTGTGAACATGGCTTCGAATTTGACATATCTGTTGCAGGCAATACACGGATTCGGGGTAATTCCTTCGCAATACGCATCAACAAAATAGCTGATGACCTTTTCTGTGAACGCTTGCTTCATATTCATTACATAAAAGGGGATCCCGAGACTGAAAGCAACTTTTCTGGCGTCTTCCACGTCGTCCAGAGAGCAGCATGTCCTGCCGCCGGCGTCAGCGGCGCTTTCCCTGAGAGCGAGCGTCGCCCCGTAAACGTCATACCCCTGCTCAAGCAGCAACGCTGCTGCGACAGAGCTGTCGACGCCGCCGCTCATCGCCACAAGTACCTTTTTTTTGGAACCGTTCATTGCTATTCCCCGATATCATGATTGTTTCCAAGTTGCCTCAGATCATACGGAGTTTCCTGATACACGTAGTAATTGAGCCAGTTGGCGAACAAGAGGTTGGCATGCCCTCTCCATCTGACGATCGGCGATTTGCGCGGGTCGTCATCTTCGAAATAATGTTTTGGCGGTTCTATATCCAATCCCTTTGCTATATCACGCTCGTATTCGGATTTCAGGGTCAAGGGGTCATATTCCGAATGGCCTGTCACAAAAATCTGCCTGCCGCCTTTTGCCTTCACAATATATATACCCGATTCGTCCGATTCGGACAGGATCTTGAGTTCGCTTACCTTACCGATGTCGGAACGGCGGACCTCGGTATGTCTTGAATGGGGGACATGAAATACGTCGTCAAAGCCCCTCAGCAGCTTGACATTCTTTTTATTGATAGTGTGGGCGAATACTCCGAACATCTTTTTCTCAAGCGGATGCTTGGGTACGCCGAAATGGTGGTAGAGGCCGGCCTGAGCGCCCCAGCATATGTGCAGCGTGGAGTAGACGTTATGGAGACTCCAGTCCATAAGCCTCACAAGCTCCTCCCAGTAGTCAACATCCTCAAATTCCAAATGCTCTACGGGAGCCCCGGTTATTATCAATCCATCGAATCTGTCGTCTCTGACCTCGTCAAATGTCTTATAGAAGTTCAGCAGGTGCTCTTGCGGTGTGTTCCGGGACGTATGCGTCCGCGGATTAAGGAGCACTATATCGATCTGAAGCGCAGTGTTCCCCAAGAGGCGCAGCAACTGCGTCTCGGTGACGATTTTGGTCGGCATTAGATTAAATATGGCGATCCTCAAGGGCCTTATATCCTGGTGGACAGCCCTCTCCTCGGTCATGACGAATATGTTCTCGCCCTTGAGCACATCGGCAGCCGGCAGGTTATCAGGTATTTTTATAGGCATTGATGTTTCTCCCCTTGGTTTTGTTACATATTAGCATATGACGGCTCCTATTACAACCGCACAGAGAATAGATTTCAAAAGAGGAGGGA
This sequence comes from uncultured Eubacteriales bacterium, assembly GCA_964499315.1. GTDB lineage: Bacteria > Bacillota > Clostridia > Acetivibrionales > CAYWGM01 > CAYWGM01. Next base: position 1,761 of record CAZCKQ010000081.1, read on the forward strand.
ACTGGCAGCCATTATCGCCATACCCGCTATGAGGCCGGAGATCGAATAGTGGTGCTCGCCGTATTCGCGCGCGGTCGGCAGCAGCTCGTCCAGTGAGATGAAGACCATAATTCCCGCAACTGACGCAAAAGTGACGCCTAACATTATGTTGTTTATGAACGGGAGAAGAACAAGATAACAGATAAAAGCTGCAAAAGGCTCGGAAAGCCCCGACAGGAACGAATAGAAAAGCGCTTTCTTCCTGCTGCCCGTTGAACAATAAAGGGGGATGGATACCGATATTCCCTCGGGGATATTGTGTATGGCGATAGCAATGGCAATGGCTATCCCCAGTTTGGGATTCCTGACCGTAGAAATGAATGCGGCGATGCCTTCCGGAAAGTTGTGGATCATGATGGCAATCGCGGTAAATAAGCCGGTCCTCAACAACCTTCTGTCGCACAACTGCGTTTTGGCGTTATGCAACTCCTCAACCCTGTGGGATTCATGCGGATTTTTATATGACGGAACCAACTTGTCGATAATCGCGATCAGCGCAATTCCTGCAAAAAAGGAGGCAACGGTCACTATCAGGCCCGTCTTGTCTCCAAGGCTGGCGGATAGCTCCGCGCGGGCCTGAAAGAATATCTCTGTGAAAGAAACATAGACCATGACGCCTGCCGAGAACCCCAGCGATATAGATACGAGTTTGCTGTTCGATTTTTTATACAGAAGGGAGAGCAGACCGCCAATACCAGTGGAAAGCCCCGCAACTAATGTCAGTAATAACGCCAGCACTGCATTTTCACTCATAATTATTCTCCCGTAGGTATCCTCCCAGCAAATCTTTGACAACCTCCGACGCAATGATCAAGCCCGCTGCCGACGGCATGAACGAAATGCTAGCCGGTACGGGGCGGTTTACCGTATGTTCCGCATGCTCCGTATGCTCCGCATGCTCCCGGCAGACATTCGGAGAAGGCCGTACCGGCGGTTCCCCGGAATATACGACTTTTAACGAGTCAACACCCCTTGCCCGCAATTGTTTTCTCATTACCTTTGCAAGCGGGCAGACGGAGGTATCATAAATATCCGCAACTTCAAACTTAAGCGGATCGAGCTTGTTACCGGTTCCCATACAGCTTATCACAGGTATGCCCGCCTTTTTTGCGTTCACGATAAGATCGACCTTTGCGGCAACGGTATCCATCGCGTCGACGATATAGCTGTAATCATCGCGTATCAGCTCACCGGAGCATTCCGGCATATAAAAACGCTGATGGGTCTCGACTCCGGCACGCGGATTGATATCCAGCACCCTCTGCTTCATGGCCTCGACCTTGGCCATGCCGATGGTTTTGTGTGTGGCATGGAGCTGCCTGTTTATATTGGTCAGGCATATTATATCATTATCCACAAGAACAAAGCTGCCGACGCCGGCCCGTGCAAGGGCCTCCACTACAAAGGTCCCCACGCCGCCGATGCCGAATACGGCTACCCTGCTATTGCTCAGCTTTTTTAAGGCATCTTGGCCAATCAGCATTTCAGTTCTTGAAAATTCATGAAGCATTTACCCACCTGCTTACCCACCTGCTTACCTGCCTGCCCCCGACAAACCGACAATCACCTTCTGCCGCGTTTGCGTCCGAAACCCGCAACGGTACTGGCAAAGAAACGGAGTTTCTCATATACCAGATAGTTGAGCGTACCGGCCGGGTAGGCCCCCTTGCCGTTGCTTCTCCTGGTTCCGGCCTTCATCCCGGTCAGTATCTCCACACCCTCGTCCACCGTTTTGATCGCGTATATATGGAATTTACCCTGACGCACCGCCTCGATAACATCATCATTCAACGCCAGGTTTCTGATATTCTGGTAAGGGATGATCACACCCTGCTCGCCTGTCAGTCCGCGTGCGTTGCACAGCTCAAAGAAGCCCTCGATTTTGATGGTGACGCCGCCGATCGGCTGTATCTCGCCTTTTTGATTGACGGAACCCGTTACGGCTATTCCCTGCCTAATCGGTACATCCGAAAGGCTGGACAATATGGCATATAATTCGGCCGCCGATGCGCTGTCACCGTCAATAATGCCGTAAAGCTGCTCGAAGCAAAGGCTCGCTGACAGGGACAACGGCATGTCCTGCGCGTATTTCTGTCCGATATAACCGCCAAGGATCATAACGCCTTTTGAATGTACGGTACCACTCATATGCACTTCGCGTTCAATATTCACTATGCCTCTCTCGCCCATATAAGTCGAAGCTGTGATCCTCGAAGGCTTACCGAACGAATAATCGCCTGTATCCAAAATCGAAAGGCCGTTGATCTGGCCCACCTTTTCACCTGAGGTGTCGATCATTATAGTCCCGTTTTCAAGGTATTCCATCAATTTCCTGTCATACTTGTCCGATCTATGTATCTTTTCGCTGATGGCCTTGTCCACATGCACATCAGTGACAAGGCTGCTACCTGCCAGCTGCGCCCATGTCGCCGCCTCCCCGAGGATCTCGGCGATCCCGCTCAACCAGGTCGATAGTTTGTTCTTATCTTCCACGAGCCTCGAGCTGTACTCGACAAGCCGGGCGACCCCGTTCCTGTCAAAGTGCAGCGACTCCTCGCGTCTGCAGTAATTACCGATGAACCGCGCAAATTTGAGTATGTTTTGCTTGGTCCGTTTCATTTCATCATCAAAATCGACCTTGATCTTGAAAAGTTTGCGGAACTCCTCGTCATACTCGTACAGAAGCTGGTATAAATAAGGATTCCCCACGAGGATGACCTTCACATCCATAGGTACAGGTTCCGGCTTGAGCGTGGAAACAGCCACAAGGCCGATTTCCTCGCGCAGGTTGCCGACGCTTATCTGCTTGGTCCTGAGCACCCTTTTGAGCGCATCCCAGGCCTGCACGTTCATAAGCACGTCTTTGGCCTGAAGCACGAGATACCCTCCGTTGGCCAGATGGAATAGCCCTGGTTTTATAAGTGTAAAATCAGTGGTCATGGTCCCCCATTCGTTCTCGTATTCCAGTTTACCGACAAGATTATGGTAGGTCGGATTGAAGTCGGTGATGACCGGGGCGCCCTTTAATGCGCTGTTGTTGACAAGCAGGTTGACTTTGTACTTGTCGGTAGGCGACGGATGCATGACCCTCACCCATGGCAATAATACGGGGGTCTGGTCGTCCTTGGCGTCTTCGGCCTTGAAATCATCAAGGTTTTTGAGTATATCCTCCTGGACGTTTTCAAGAAAAGAGATGATCTTTTCATATTTGGCGTATTTGTCCCTGAGATCGCTGATGTGCATCCCGACGGCAAATAATGCCACGCGGTTTTCCCATTCTTCGACCTTTTTTGAGGCCTCCTTGTCGACATTCTTTATCCTGCGCATAATCTCGACGGTTTCGTTTTGAATGTCGGCGGACTTGAGCGTTATCTGCTGCCTTATATCATTATCAAGCTCGCTGAACTCCTGTTCCCCGATGACCTTACCTTCGATGACCGGCAGGAAGAATATGCCCGCATTTGTGATGCGCACTTTGAAGCCATGCTTGCTGACATCCTCGTTTAGCCTGTCGAGGAGCTGATTGCGCTTGTTCTGGTACTCCTTGATTATCTCCGATTTGCCCCTCTCGTAATCTTCACTCTCAAATACCTTTGGAATCTCGGTCTTCAAAACCTTTATGAAATCAAGCATATCCTGCTGGAAGTCCTTGCCTTTGCCCGCAGGAAGATTGATGGCCATCGGCTGGTTCGAATTGCCGAAATTGTATACATAACACCAATCATCAGGGGTTTTGGCCCTGGCGGCGATTTTTCCGATGAAATTCTGAGCATAGCTTGTCTTTCCCGTACCCGTAGTTCCGCTGATGAATATGTTATACCCTTTCATCTTGATCTTCATACCGAAGTCCATTGCTTCGACCGCCCTGTCCTGGCCAATCAGAGTATCCAGAGGCTCCAGCTCAGACGTATCCCTGAAGGTGAAAATCTCCGGGTCGCACCTTTTTTTGAGCTTGTCGGGCGTCAATCTGTTGTGCTTCATATTATATCCTCTTTCCACATGATTACCGCATCTTCATTATTGTCTGAGTAATATCGTTTACGGGTCCCGTACTCCTTGAAACCGTATTTGGCATATAATGCCTGCGCTGCCGCATTGCTCTGCCTCACTTCAAGGGTCATCCTGCCAATGCCCGCGTTCCGGGCGATTTCAATCAATTTCTCAAGTAAGGCGCTGCCGGCTTTCATGCCTCTATAGAGCGGATGTACCGCGATATTGGTGATATGCGCTTCATCAAGGATCTTCCACATTCCCGCATAACCAACCACCTTGCCGCCCAAAAGCGCCCCGATGTATACGGCGAATTTGTTCCTCGTGATCTCTTCAGCGAGGGCCTCCCTTGTCCAGGGTATGGTGAAGCTGAGTTTTTCGATTTCCATGATATCATCAAGATGCGATATTGCCAATGGGACAATACTGACGTTTATTTTTTCCATAGGCGTTCCGCCTGGGGTTTTCTCAAATAAAACGGGACCAAGTCAAAGCTTTGCGAGACTTCGCCGGCCAATACCTTTCCATAAGCTATGAGCGCGACGCAGGACGCCGTATTCAGTGCGCGGCGGCTGTCCGGGAATACGCATGCCTGTCCCAGCTCATTCTCCAGATAACTTCTGTGCATGTCGCATGCATCGCCCGTAAACGCGTAAACGGTATCGCTCCCGATCGCTCTGAGGGTACGCGGTATTTCTGAAATGTGCACAGCCTGGTCGCCGGCGATCTTAACCGGCGGCAATCCGTTACGAAGTCTGAAAACGGCTGTATATACCTGCATATTCCTTGCGTCCATAATCGGGCATATGACGGAATCGTCAGGAAGCATGCGGGATACGCCGCAGGCAAGAGCCTCAAGCGTTCCTACGCCCGCAACAGTTTTGGAGAGCGCGTAAGCCATTGCCTTTACCGTTGCGATGCCTATTCGCAGGCCTGTAAAGGAGCCGGGACCTAAAGCGGCGGCAAAGCAATCAATGTCTGCGGGGCAGAGGCCTGTATCCTTCAGTATATCGTTAATCATGGGCGTGAGTCTTACCGAATGGAAGTGTCTGCCTTTCATGCTGCAATCGGCAATAATCCGGCCATCTTGCGCAATAGCGACACCGGCGGTATCGGTGGATGTGTCAACGGCAAGAACCCTCATCCGCTCGCCTCCTGCTCCAGTAAACGGCGAAAGACCGGTTCCATCTTCGTGTAATGTTCCCCGTTGAATATTATCTTGAGATTTCTTGCATTTTCAGATTGCCTATCAGGACTGATAATAACCTCGATATAATCCCCTGGAAGTGCATCCTTGACATTTTCAGCCCATTCTATGATAACAACGCCGCTGCTGTCCAGATAATCCTCAAACCCGATATTGTACAACTCGTCGGCATCATCGATCCTATACACGTCGAAATGATAGACGGTTATTCTTCCTTTATACTCATTCACAACAGTGAAAGTCGGGCTTGTCACCGGTCCGGTGAAGCCGAGGGATCGGGCAAAGCCCCGCGCGAATACTGTTTTGCCGCTGCCGAGAGGGCCGTTGACGCATATCAGGTCACCGGGACCGACGGTCTTCCCGATGCAGGATCCTATCCTCTCGGTCTGCTCAGGTGAAATTTTCTTGCACTCAACCATATAACAACCACACGGCCAAT
>CAZCKQ010000082.1:0-7409 GCA_964499315.1 uncultured Eubacteriales bacterium
ACGTATCCACTCACGTATCCACTCACGTATCCACTCACGTATCCACTCACGTATCTTGCCACTTATCCTGATTCACCTTCACACAGCAAGCGGAGCCACTTCTCCAAACAGCGGAATCCTTATCCAAGCATATACTGCTGATTCTTACTTCGTTTTTTCAATATTTATAAACGTTTATCGCTGCAATGCACGTTTGACCAAAATGTTCATCCCTACAGTAAACAAATTCGAAGCCGATTTCCATAGAAATTGAATCAAATATAATATCCATCGCAACCGATCCATCACAACCAATCCATCCCAAACATATGTTTGCCCTTTTAATCCCCGTTGTGGTATAATGCAATCATGCCCGAATTCAAGATACGATCCGAATACCAACTCTGCGGAGATCAGCCCGAGGCTGTGGACAAGCTTGTGAACGGCCTGAACATGGACTACAGGTTCCAGACCCTCCTTGGGGTGACCGGCTCGGGGAAGACCTTCACTATGGCTAACGTGATAGAGCGCGTGCAAAGGCCTACTCTGGTCATCGCCCACAATAAGACGCTGGCTGCTCAGCTGTGCAGTGAATTCAGGGAATTCTTCCCCGATAATGCGGTTGAATACTTTGTGAGCTATTACGACTATTACCAGCCGGAGGCGTATCTGCCTGCCACTGACACATATATTGAAAAAGACTCATCAATCAACGACGAAATAGATAAGCTGAGGCACTCCGCGACGGCTGCGCTGCTCGAACGGCGTGACGTCATCATCGTCGCGAGCGTGTCGTGCATATACGGCTTGGGCGACCCGCAGGACTACACCGAGCTGATGATATCGCTCCGCCCCGGGATGAGCAAGGACAGGGACGAGGTCATCAGGAGGCTTGTCGAGATACAGTACGAGCGCAACGAGGTCAACTTCACCCGGGACAAATTCAGGGTTCGCGGCGATGTGCTGGAGGTATTCCCTTCATATTCATCGGATAGGGCGATCAGGATAGAGTTTTTCGGCGACGAGATCGAGAAGATCAGTGAGATAGATCCTCTGAATGGTATTGTTACGGGCGTGAGGTCGCACGTCTCCATTTTCCCCGCGTCGCATTACGCGACCACGCGGCTGAAGATGGAGAAGGCCTTCGTCAGTATCGGCGAAGAGCTTGAAGAGAGGCTGGCGTATCTGCGCGGCAACGGAAAGATGCTTGAGGCGTACCGGCTGGAGCAGAGGACGCGCTACGACCTGGAGATGATGAAGGAGATCGGTTTCTGTCAGGGGATCGAGAACTACTCCCGGCATATCAGCGGGCGTCCGCCCGGCAGCGCGCCGTTCACGCTCATCAATTATTTCCCGGACGACTTCCTGTTGTTCATAGACGAGTCGCATGTCACCGTGCCCCAGATAGGCGCCATGTACAACGGCGACAGGTCCCGCAAAGAAGCGCTCGTAGAGTACGGTTTCAGGCTGCCGTCGGCATTCGACAACCGGCCTCTGAAATTCGAGGAATTCGAAAACAGGATAAATCAGGTCATATTCGTCAGCGCGACTCCGGCGCAATACGAACGCGAGCATTCGGCGCAGACCGTGGAGCAGATAATCAGGCCGACGGGCCTTGTGGATCCGGAGGTAGTGATCAGGCCGGTCAAAGGCCAGATCGACGACCTCATAGGTGAGATCAACGCGAGGGCGGCAAAGAACCAGAGGGTGCTTGTTACCACCCTGACCAAGAAGATGGCCGAGGACCTGACTTCATACCTGACCGATATCAACCTGCGCGTCAAATATCTTCATTCGGATGTGGAAACACTTGAACGTCTTGAATTGATAAGGGACCTGAGGCTTGGCGTTTTCGACGTACTGGTCGGCATCAACCTGCTGAGGGAGGGGCTCGACCTGCCCGAGGTATCGCTCGTGGCCATACTCGACGCCGACAAGGAAGGCTTCCTGCGCTCTGAGACGTCGCTCATACAGACCATCGGCAGGGCAGCCAGGAATGTTGACGGACAGGTGATAATGTACGCTGATATGGTCACCGAATCGATGCGTAGGGCGATAGGCGAGACCAACAGGCGACGCGGCATCCAGATGGAATATAACGAGAAGCATGGAATCACGCCTAAGACCATCCAGAAGGGCATCAGAGATCTGATAGAGGCCACGAAGGTATCGGAGGGCGAGGCCGTCTACAGCGTCAGGAAGCTTGCGCAGGACAGCGGCCTTATGAGCAAGGAAGAAATAAGGAATATTATTGAAACATTGACAAAAGATATGAAGAACGCGGCAAAGCAGTTGCAATTCGAAAGGGCTGCGGAGCTCAGGGACCTTATTGCCGAATTGAGCCAATTGAATAAAAAAGGTAACACGATAGAATAAAAAAGGTAACACGATATGATACGGGACAGCATTTTTGTCAAAGGCGCAAGAGAGCACAACCTCAAAAATATTGACGTCGAGATACCGAGAGACAAGCTTGTAGTTATAACAGGCCTGAGCGGATCGGGCAAATCCTCCCTTGCATTCGACACTATCTATGCAGAGGGGCAGAGGCGCTATGTGGAATCATTGTCGGCATACGCCAGGCAATTCCTCGGGCAGATGGAAAAACCCGAGGTTGATTACATAGAAGGCTTGTCGCCGGCCATTTCCATCGACCAGAGGACCACGAGCAGGAATCCGCGTTCCACTGTCGGCACCGTCACGGAGATATACGATTACCTGAGGCTGCTTTATGCGAGGATCGGCGTCCCGCATTGCCCCGAATGCGGCAAGGAGATCACGCAGCAGACCGTCGACCAGATCGTGGACCGGATCATGTCGCTTGAAGAAGGGACCAGGGTGCAGCTGCTGGCTCCGGTGGTCAGGGGGCGGAAGGGCGAATACCACAAGCTCATTGAAGACGCCAGGAAAGGCGGCTATGTAAGGATAAGGGTCGACGGTGAAGTACTGGACATCAACAGTGAAATAAATCTGGACAAGAATAAAAAACACAATATCGAGATCGTCGTAGACAGACTGGTGGTGAGGCCGGACATCCACAAGCGCCTCGCCGATTCCCTTGAGACGGTGCTGCATCTGAGCGGAGGTATCGCGTTGGCGGATGTTACCGGAGATGCTGCCGGAAGGGACGAATTGATTTTCAGTCAGAATTTTTCATGTACCGAGTGTGGCATCAGCATAGAAGAGCTTGCCCCGAGAATGTTTTCCTTCAACAGCCCGTTCGGCGCGTGCCCTTCGTGCACCGGCCTCGGAACGCTTCTCAAGATAGACCCGGACCTTGTGATGCCCGACAGGACAAGATCCCTTTCGGAAGGCGCCATTGCCGTCAACGGGTGGAATGTCGAAAGCGAAGACGCATACGCGAGGATGTATTTCAAGTCGCTGGCGCAAAGATACGGCTTCAGCCTTGATACCCCAATCGAGCAGTTGCCCCAGGAAGTCCTGGATATCATCATGTACGGCACCCGCGGCGAGAGGATCAAAGTGGATTTCGAGAGGGAATACGGCAGCGGCTCGTATTCCACGCCTTTTGAAGGTGTTATAAACGTAACCGAAAGACGATATAAAGAAACGCAGTCGGAAGGCATGAAACAGTATTATGAGCAATTCATGAGCAGCAATCCCTGCCCCGTTTGCAAAGGAGCGCGTCTGAAGAAGGAAAGCCTGGCTGTCACCGTCGGAGGCATGAATATACAGGAGCTCTGCCATAAGCCGGTTGCGGATATCAGGGCATTTTTCAAAGGTCTGGATATGACGGAGAGGCAGAAGCTGATATCCCATCAGATCTTGAAAGAAATTGACGCGCGGCTGGGTTTCATGGTGGATGTGGGCCTGGATTACCTGACGCTGTCCAGATCGGCGGGTTCGCTTTCAGGAGGCGAGGCGCAGCGCATAAGGCTGGCTACGCAGATAGGCTCGGGTCTCATGGGCGTACTTTATATCCTCGACGAACCCAGCATAGGGTTGCACCAGCGTGATAACGGGCGGCTGCTGGAGACATTGAAGAAGATGCGGGACTTGGGTAATACCCTTATTGTGGTCGAGCACGATGAGGAAACTATGTATGCCGCCGACCATATCATCGATATGGGGCCCGGAGCAGGGGCTCACGGAGGCAATATCGTGGCGGTCGGTACGGTGGAGGATATCAAGCAATGCGAGCAGTCGATAACCGGACGGTACCTGAGCGGCAGGATGAAGATAGAAATCCCCGCGTCGAGGCGGAAGTCCGACGGCAGGTTCATAGAGGTGCGGGGCGCAAGGGAGAATAATCTGAAAAACATTGACGTTAAGATACCCCTCGGAGTTTTGACCTGTGTCACCGGGGTATCCGGATCGGGCAAAAGCTCACTTGTCAGCGAAATATTGTATAAGAAGCTGGCGTCCGAGCTCAACAGAGCAAGGGTCAGGCCGGGCGACCACGACGGCATCGGCGGTCTCAAATACCTCGATAAGGTAATAAATATCGACCAATCGCCTATCGGCAGGACGCCGCGGTCCAATCCGGCGACCTACACAGGCGTTTTCGACCTGATACGGCAGGTCTTCACAGCCACGACCGAGGCGAGGATGAGAGGATACAAAGCGGGACGGTTCAGCTTTAATGTGAGGGGCGGCAGATGCGAAGCCTGCGGCGGTGACGGCATAATAAAAATCGAGATGCACTTCCTTCCGGATGTATATGTGCCGTGCGAGGTCTGCAAAGGCCGCAGGTACAACAGGGAGACCCTCGAAGTGCGGTACAAGGGCAGGAATATCGCGGAGGTACTTGATATGACAGTCGAAGAGGCTCTAAGCTTCTTTGAGAACATACCTCGGATAAGCAGGAAACTGCAGACGCTTTATGACGTCGGGCTCGGTTATATCAAGGTGGGCCAGCCGTCCACCACGCTTTCGGGCGGCGAAGCCCAGCGCGTGAAGCTTGCGACCGAGCTTTCGAAGAAGAGCACCGGGAGTACGATGTATATATTGGATGAACCAACCACAGGGCTGCACATAGCCGATGTGCACAAGCTTGTCGAGATATTGCAGCGCCTGGTCGAGGGGGGTAACTCGGTAATTGTCATAGAGCATAATATCGACGTAATAAAGACCGCCGATCATATAATCGATCTGGGACCTGAGGGAGGAAACAACGGAGGCTGGATCGTCGCGGAAGGAACTCCCGAAGAAGTAGCATGCAACACAAACTCGTACACCGGCGCATTCCTTAAGAACGCATTGCCGGCAATGTCTGCAAATTCAATGTATAATGTATAAAATTTAGTACATGCAATAATTTTAAAAAATGGATTTGTTTGTTGTTTTTATTATGCCTCTAAGTTATAATCAATTGGGACATGTTCCGGGAACAGGACAAATCCTCAAACCATTGAAAACAGGTATTTGCAATGATTAAATTTAATGCAAGGGAATCAAAGTTTTTCGACCTATTCGCCCATACGGCAAAGGATACCTCCAAGGCAGCCGAATTACTGGAAGATATGATGTGCAATTACACGGATGTCCACCATAAAATGATCCTTATCGAGGATATGGAGAATAAATGTGACACCCACGTGCATAATCTGATGCAGGAACTCAACAAATCCTTCATTACTCCTATCGACCGTGAAGACATTTTCCTCATCGCAAAGGAAATGGACAATATCACCGATGCCATCGAAGGTGTCGCGCACAGGTTTGTAATGTTCAATGTAACGAAAATTACCCCCGACGCCATCAAACTGGTGAAAATGATAACGCGATGCACCCGTGAATTGATGTGTGTGATGGAAGAGCTGAGGCATGTCAAATATAATAAGCATCTTATGGATAAAATCATTGAGGTCAACAGGATAGAGGATGAGGCTGACACGATCCACAGGAATGCAATCGAGACGCTCTTCAAAGAAGAGAAGAATGCCATCGAGATCATCAAATGGAAAGAGATATATGAATTCCTCGAAAACACGATAGATGCCTGCGAGGATGTCGCGAATATCATTGAGGGAGTAGTAATGAAGCATGCTTGACGCCATTTTGGTACTGGTGATCGTGCTGGCTCTCGCTTTCGATTTTATCAATGGATTTCATGATACCGCCAACTCAATAGCAACGTCTGTATCGACACGGGTCCTGACACCCAGGGCGGCAGTCATTATGGCGGCATGTCTGAACTTTGCAGGCGCCCTTGTAAGCCACAAAGTGGCAAAGACCATATCCAGCGGAATAATTGCATCACCGGTCGGGAGTTATGTTGTGATTGCAGCACTGTTAGCGGCGATTGCATGGGACCTGATCACGTGGCGTCTCGGCATACCGAGCAGTTCATCCCATGCGCTTATTGGCGGTCTTGTCGGATCCTCGATAGTCTATGCCGGAAGCCTGGATATTGTCGTCTGGAAGGGCGTCCTTGAGAAGGTCGTAATCCCATTGTTCTTTTCTCCGGTTATCGGGTTTGTCCTTGGTTATCTGTTTATGACATTTCTTTATCTGGTATTGAGGAGGTTTTCCCAGAGCCAGGTCAATTCGAGATTTTCCAAATTACAGATCCTGTCGGCGGCTTGGATGTCGTTTTCACACGGCAACAACGACGCGCAGAAGTCCATGGGTATAATTACATTTGCGCTGATCGGCGCCGGCCTTATCCCGCATGGATCGAACGTACCGGTATGGGTGATGATATCCTGCGCCATTGCCATGGCCTTGGGCACGTCGGTGGGCGGATGGAGGATAATTAAGACGATGGGCGTGAATATGATCAGGCTTCAGCCCATAAACGGCTTTGCCGCCGAGACCGGAGCGGCGCTTGTCATCGAGGTGGCATCGGCGTTTGGCGCGCCTGTAAGCACTACTCATGTTATATCGTCCTCAATCATGGGAGTGGGCGCATCTAAGAGGTTTTCGGCTGTCAGATGGTCGGTTGCGCGAAATATCGTATGGGCGTGGGTATTGACTATCCCCGCGGCAATGCTTCTCGGCGCTATTATGTCGATGATTTTCAAGATATTTATCTAATCGTCAGTATTACGGCATTTGCGGCTTTTCAGCGATAATGTTATAATATATTCAGGTTTATCCGCGGACCGCAGAGCGGGGTGATTGCATTGATGATGTGTTCGCATTGCAAAGAAAATTATGCCGTAGTATTCATAACCAAGATAATCAACGGTACTCAGACACAGGAAGGGCTTTGCCTGTCCTGCGCCAAAAAGCTGGGTATCCAGCCCATCAACCATTTGATAGAGCAGACCGGCATGTCGGATGAGGAGATAGAGAACCTAAACAAGCAAGTGGGTCATTTCTTCGAGAATATGGATTTCGACGGGATACAGAATAATATTGCAAATACAAAGAGTACTGTTGATAGCGGCAACCAGCTTTTTAACCTTATAAACAAGGCATTCCCGAAAAATAACGATGATAGCAGAGGCAATTTGGCAGACGGC
>CAZCKQ010000083.1:0-1998 GCA_964499315.1 uncultured Eubacteriales bacterium
GATATATTATCATTAATAGCGAATTGGTATAATCAAGACAATGAATAATCCGTTTATTGCGCTGAAACACTCGAATTACTGATATTACTGGGCGGGTATGTGTATTTCGCTCATCGGTACCTGGATGCAGAATATCGCACAGCCTTGGTTGGCATACTCCTTGACCGGATCGCCGTTCCTCCTGAGCCTTGTCGGTGCGCTGCAATTCACGCCTGTGCTGTTGTTTTCACTGTTTGCCGGAGTTATCCTCGATAAGCTGCCTAAAAAAACCATATTATTATTCACGCAATCCTCATCTTTGGTAATAACGCTTCTGCTGGCAATACTGGTGCAGTCCGGGGGCATACGGTATTGGCATATCCTGATGATGGCGGCCGCGCTCGGTTTGGTCAACACAGTGGATATGCCTGCACGGCAGTGTTTTGTTATTGAACTTGTCGGTAAAGAAGACCTTATGAACGCTATTGCGTTAAATTCCGCGGTATTCAACCTTGCCAGAATCGTAGGCCCTGCGCTGGCCGGGATAGTTATGGGATACGCTGGCGTCGCCGCATGCTTCTTTATCAATTCCGCAAGCTATGCGGCGGTAATATTCGGTTTGCTTTTTGTCAAATCGATAACGCCGGTATGTGTTTCGCAGGTTAAAAGAACAAATATTATTTCGGATATAAAAGACGGACTAAAGTACATAACCAAGACAAGCATATTACTGAAGACGATAACCGCAATGGGTATCGTAGGGGCATTCGCGATGAACTTCAACGTCCTGGTCCCCGTGTTTGCCAAGACAGTCCTCGGGCAACAGGAAAAAGGATTCGGTTTCCTCATGTCCTTCTTGGGCATGGGGTCATTCATCGGAGCAATGCTGATAGCCTCAATAAGCAAATCAGGGCCCAGCAGATATGTGCTGGGCGCAGTACCGTTCGTATTATCGGCGTCATTGATAGCGACCGGTCTTACGAATGAATATATCCTGACATGATCATATCATGGGTTATAAGGCGTAGGGATCCGGCCGGCAAAGCAGCAGCCGATACTTCAGACGCTACTTCGGACGCTACTGCGCTTTGATTCCTGCCGGGGCAAGTCCCTCGGCGAATTCCCCCGCGTAATCGAACTGATAATCAATTACGAGTTTCCCGCTTTTGTCAATAAAGCCCCATTTGCCTGTCGTCTCGCTACCTTTGCGCACAGGTGCAAGGCCATCCCTGAACTGACCGGCAAAATCGAATTGCTCTTTAATTACCATCTTGCCTGTTTTATCGATATATCCCCATTTGCCGGTATTAAAGCTCCCTGTCTTCACGGGGGCAAGATCCTCGGAGAACATCCCTGCCCATGCATACTTCGGTTCAATGACCGTTTTGCCGGTTTTATCGATAAATCCCCAGTCGGACACTTCGCCGGATGTCCTTTTAAAAGCAGCCAGACCTTGGTTAAAACCGCTTGTCCACGCATACTCCGGCTTGATGACGATATTTCCTTCCCTGTCTATATACCCCCATTTACCGGACTTTTCATCACCGATCCTTATCAATCCCAGATCGTCCCTGAATATTGATGCTATATCAAACTTTGCTTCAATTGCAATACTGCCGTCCTTCTTAATATATCCATACTTTCCTGCGGTTTGGCCGCCAAGCATCACAGGCGCCATTCCGCCGTCGAAAATCGAAGCGTTGCCGTATTTTGCCTCTATTGCAATATTGCCTTCTTTATCAATAAAGCCCCACTTTCCGGTTTTCTCATCACCGATCCTTACAGGCGCCAAACCTTCAAAAAATCCTCTTGTCCAACCGTATTGCGGTTCGATGACGGTATTGCCGCTCTTATCAATATAACCCCATTTGCCTGATCTGTCATCGCCGATCCTTACAGGCGCCAAGCCTTCACTAAAAGGGTAAGTGAAGTCAAACTGCGGGTTGATGACGTATTTTCCGCTTTTATCAATAAAGCCGCATCTAAACACGACCGACTGCGATGAGCACGCCGTAAGCA
>CAZCKQ010000083.1:2098-7294 GCA_964499315.1 uncultured Eubacteriales bacterium
AGCATCCGATTGCATTAAAAGACCAACTATGCTATATTTCTACTAATAATCATTACAAGGAGGTCTATCGATCAATGAGCACATTGAAAGGCGCATGCATATTCGGACAGTCGGGCGGACCGACATCGGTGATCAACGCAAGCGCTGCAGGCGTTTTTCAGGAAGCGCTGGCGCATGATTGCATTACCGCCGTATATGGAGCGGCGCACGGCATAAGAGGCATTCTGGAAGAGAAATTTTATGATATGGGCAAAGAAGACCCTTACGAATTCGAATTAATGAAGACAACCCCGTCTTCGGCGCTGGGGTCGGTGAGATACAAGCTCAAAAAGGCCGAAGAGGATGAAACCGATTATATACGAATCCTTGAGGTATTCAAAAAGTATAATATCAGATATTTTTTCTATAACGGCGGCAACGATTCCATGGATACCTGCAATAAGATCAGCAAGTATATGCAGAAGGCTGGGTACGAGTGCAGGATAATGGGAGTTCCGAAGACGATAGATAACGACCTCTGGGGCACGGATCATTGCCCGGGGTATGGAAGCGCGGCGAAGTACATCGCTGTT
The DNA here is from genome assembly GCA_964499315.1 of uncultured Eubacteriales bacterium. GTDB lineage: Bacteria > Bacillota > Clostridia > Acetivibrionales > CAYWGM01 > CAYWGM01. Next base: position 2,671 of record CAZCKQ010000083.1, read on the forward strand.
TCAACGATGGAGATCTATCAGGACGCCAGAGTCTACGACAAAGGTCAGATAACCGTACTTGAGATCATGGGAAGGAACGCAGGCTGGCTTACCGCGGCTTCATCGCTCGCGTCGTACAGAGGTTACGGTCCGGATATGATATACCTCCCGGAGATACCGTTCGATATGGAGAGATTCTTAGAAGACCTGACGGCAGTTTATAAAAGCAAAAACAATGCGATAGTTGCAGTTTCAGAAGGTATAAGGGATAAAGACGGCACGTATATTTCCTCATATGGGTCGGATCTGTCCAAGTCGAAGGATGCATTCGGACACTCGCAGCTCGGCGGGCTTGCGGCCACCCTTGCTAACATAGTCAAAGAGAAAACGGGCGCAAAGGTGCGCGGGATAGAATTCAGCCTGCTTCAGCGGTGCGCGGCGCATATCGCTTCCCTCACAGACATAAACGAAGCGTACTGGGCGGGTCAAATGGCTGTCAGATATGCGGTCGAAGGCAAGACCGACTACATGGTCGCATTCGAGAGGTCTGAAGGTCCTGTCTACAAATGCAATATCAAGCTGATAAATCTTACCGAGGTGGCCAACGCCGAAAAGAAGATCCCGATGGAATGGATCACCGGACAAGGCAATAATCTGAATGAGAAATTCATTCAGTACGCGCTGCCGCTGATACAGGGCGAGTCCAGGCTGCCGATGGAAGACGGGCTGCCGAGGTTTGCCAGGCTCAAGAAGGTATTAGCCTCCAGATAGACTTTATCCGATAATATTCCAATATATTGTTACAGCCGGTATCCTTAGATACCGGCTATTTTTATCAACTTTTATCAACTTTCGATACCAGGGTACCTTCTGGCGGCAAGAACCATTAACAATTTATATGAGACAATTGCCGATATCGACATTACAACGAAAAGCAAGACGTACACCAGCCACTCCGATACGCCTATACTGATAAGCGGAACGGAGATAGCCGCAAGAAATGCGATGAATATCACCGCCGCAAGCATACCAAGCACTGCGTTCATATTCTGTTTAATGGCCTCCTGGGGATTGGTCCATACAAGCTTGGGACGGAAGACGTCGAACATGAGGTCTGCTGCAACAAGAGTAACGGAACCGATCGCGCCGAATATGAAAATGAGCAAGGCCCTTGCCGGCGGCATATTCATAAATATTCCAAGTATCAGGGCAGTTACCGTTACGCCGATCATGGAAAGGGCGTAACCATTCAGGAACTTAGCCTGCACTTGATGTTCGGGAGAAACCGGTATCAACTTCGATATCCAGAAAGTCTTGCCTTCTCTTGAAAGGGAAGTGGACGCCGCCGTATTCATACCCGAGACGAAAAGCACAAAACCGACCCCTGCCAGTGTGACATATCCTGCAACAAGCGGATTCTGAAAAAACTTGAGCACCTCACCCATTTGAGAAGATTGTCCTTGCGCAGTGAACATCACCAGCACGATTATCGGACCGATTATGTTGCCGATGAAACCGTTCAAAAAATACATCGGGGTCTTCATAAGAAGCTTCCATTCCCTGATATATATGGCCATTACCGGCGATCTTGCGGCAACCTGCCTGGACGGAACCTTCCCTGTCCTGCCCGCAGCCGTTTGCCCCAATGATGAGGCATCAAATGAAGCCGCAGCCCGGCCTGCCGACGCTTCCTGCCCGGCGAGCAGACCTTTATAGAACACAAGATTTCCAAGCCATAGGAAGAATCCGAACAACAATGCGGATAATCCGATAAAAAGCAGCATATTCAGCCACCCGGCGACGCCATGGTCAGAAAGCCCTAATGTGGCCCATATCGACGGAGGGAATTTCTGACCGACAGTCTCGATGAGCTTTGTCTGACTGGTGACGAATTGTTTAAAAAACTCACTTTCCGAGCCCTTCGGGATACGCTGCATGAGGAAATTGAGGCCGACCGCAAGAGCGATACCAAGCGTCCCTCCGATGATGACAAGCAGATCCTTGCTCTTTTTGAGGTTGACGATCCGCATTAATGTAATCACGAAAAGCGATCCGGCAGCCAAAGGTATTGCAGGAGTCGTGATAATAAGCAAAATGCCTTTCAGCCAGTACAGCAATCCCTCATTCATACCTGCGCCGTAGATGATGAGCGGGGGCACGAGCAACGGAAGTACAGTGATATATTCATTCACCATCACCGTAAGGAACTTGCTTCCGAGGACTTCATAAGGCTTTAGCGGAAGCGGCACCAGCAGATTGAAATCCCTTGAAAAATAGAATGAGCTCATCACATAGAACATACCGAAAAACAGTATCAATAATTGGGTGAGTATGAAACACATCGTCAGCAGAAGTTCGGGGTGACCGAAGGCTTTGGATGCCGCGAATAAACCATTCAGCAACATGACGTATAGCGATAATATGGAACCTATGCCGACAATGATGCTTATACCGATAAGCAAAGGCTCCCAGCGCTTTTTCTTTTCTTTTGCAAACCTGAATTTCAGCGCTGAAATGCCGAAATTATTATTCAAATTTACTTTAAGTAAAGATATGAAAGGATTCATTTCTCAGTCAGCTCCAAGAAGATATTTTCAAGCGACCCGGCTGTCTCACCTTGCCGGAGTTCGTCCATCGTGCCTACCGCTATAAGCTTGCCGCGGTGTATGATCCCAATCCTGTCGCAAAGCTTTTCTGCCACTTCAAGTATGTGCGTGGAGAAAAATACCGAATTGCCTTTGTCGCAATGCTCCCGCATGAACTCCTTGAGAAGGTGGGATGATTTTGGATCAAGGCCGACCATCGGCTCATCAAGTATCCACACCGCAGGATTATGCAATAATGCCCCTGTAAGGACTATTTTCTGCCTCATCCCATGCGAGTATGATTTTATAAGATCCCCCGCGGCCCCCTCAAGCTCGAACATCCTCAGGAATTTGCCGATACGCTCTTTTCTCTCAGGCATGGGGACACGGTATACATCCCCCAGGAAATTGAGATACTCCATCCCGGTGATCCTCTCATAAATATCGGGGTTGTCCGGAACATAACCAAGGTGCTTTTTGGCATCGAGCGAGTCCCTGCTGATATCGCAGCCCTTTATGGATACACTGCCGCTGTCGGGGTTCAATAAGCCCACCATCATCTTGATGGTCGTCGTCTTTCCGGCGCCGTTAGGTCCCAGGAAACCGAATATCTCTCCGGGCTTCACATGCAAATTCAGCCCGTCCACCGCTTTTACGGCTCCTTTGTTATAGCTCTTCGATAGATTCGATATCTTAATCATTATTCTGTCTCCTAATCCAAACTATAACAATTATAACATTAAAAATCCCGGTATAGTATAGGTTCTGGCCATGACCGGGATTTTAACCTATTATTGCAACTATTTCCCCTATTTCTTCCTGTTTACATAATGGGTATGCAGCAATTCGTGTGACTTATGCCCGAGCGGCTCTTTGAGGAATTCCCCGTATATAGCCTTGACCGCCGGGTTTTCATGTGACTTTCTTAACGGGAGGCCTTTATCGGCCTGATAAATTGCATCGATCCTCTTAAGCTTCCTTTCGCTGGTGGAGCCGTAAGGCTGTCCGCCGCCGCCGATACATCCGCCGGGGCAGCACATGATCTCTACGAATGCATAATCGGCCTTTCCGCACTTAATAAGTTCGAGGATCTTTTGTGCGTTTGAAAGCGTATGGACTGCGGCCACCTTGACCTTAGTACCGTTAAGGTCGACCTCGGCCTCCTTTATCCCCCGCGTTCCCCTGACAGGATGGAAATCGAGCTTTTCAAGGGTTTTGCCTGTGACAATCTCGTATACAGTCCTGAGGGCTGCTTCCATGACGCCGCCGGTGGCTCCGAAGATGACTCCGGCGCCGGTGGCTATGCCGAACGGATCGTCGTAATCCTCTTCCGGCAGGCCGTTGAAATTGATTCCGGCCTGCTTCAGCATCTTGCCGAGTTCCCTTGTGGTAAGAACCGCATCGATATCCGGATGTTTTTTGTCCGCGCTCATTTCAGGTCTTTCCGCCTCGAACTTCTTGGCGGTGCACGGCATGATGGACACAACGAAAATATCAGCGGGATTGATGCCTGATTTTTGCGCGTAATATGTCTTGGCAAGGGCTCCGAACATCTGCTGTGGCGATTTGCACGACGAAAGATGATCGAGGAGTTCCGGGTAATACTGTTCAATATAATTGATCCATCCGGGACTGCATGAAGTGATCATCGGGAGAGTGCCGCCGTTTTTGATCCTGTGCAGCAGCTCATTCCCTTCCTCGACAATGGTGAGGTCAGCGGTGAAGTCTGTATCAAAAACACGGTCAAACCCAAGCCTCCTAAGCGCTGCAACCAATTTTCCCGTTACGATGCTGCCGGGCTCCATCCCGAATTCCTCGCCTACCGATACCCTTACGGCAGGCGCGGTCTGCACTATTACGTGCTTCTTCGGGTCATTTATCGCATCCCATACCTTGTCGGTATCTTCTTTTTCATATACCGCCGCCACCGGACACACGGCCGAACACTGCCCGCATGCCACGCACGCGGCGTCAGACAGGAATTTGCCGTAGGTCGGAAGGACTTCCATTTCATTGCTTCTGCCCATGTACTCGAGTATGTTGACGCTCTGCACCTTTTT
>CAZCKQ010000084.1:0-7247 GCA_964499315.1 uncultured Eubacteriales bacterium
ATTGAAACGTTGGGAGTCAGCGTCGATTACGGCAAAATCGGCGGAAATAAAGACGCAGGCGATAAAAATGCAGGCAATGAGAACGGCGGCAGTGCAGGTGCAAAACCTGCTACATATGTGAATTTTGATGGAGAGCAGATTACTGAGCCTGAGGGAAAGGACAGCAGCCTGGACCTGATAATCGATGTTCCGATGCAAGTCACGATTGAGCTCGGAAAGTGCAGGAAGTTTGTGAAAGATATACTTGATTTCAATATCGGCACCATCATTGTCCTGGATAAGCTTGCGGGAGAACCGGTGGATGTCGTGATAAACGGCAAGCCTGTGGCAAGAGGCGAGGTAGTGGTCATTGATGATAATTACGGCGTCCGCATAACGGAGATCATCACGGCCGCTTCCCAGAAGGTGTGACCGCATGGAATTCTTGTCGGTATTGATAACGCTTGTCGTACTATGCGCCGTGTTCTTTTTTTCATACTATGCATCGCGTTTTATAGGCAAGCGTGCAAAGAATGCCCAGAAGGGCAAATACATGCAGGTTGTGGACAAGCTTGCTTTGGGTATGGACAAAAGTATTGTACTGGTGCAGGTCGGACGCGGCTATATGCTGGTAGGCATGTCTAAAAACAACATAGAACTGTTGTGGGCTTCGCAGGACACCGAAATGCCCGAGATACCGCAGGATGCGCAAAACAGGGGCGACAGCTTCATGTCCAGGTTTCTTGCAGCATTGGATGAAAAGCGGAGGTCTCTGGGCCGATGAAAATTATAGTAACAATATTATGTTTATTGGTTATCTTGTTTGCGCAGGTTGCGGCGCCTGCGGCCGTTCACGCCGAACCGCTGATCAATCTGCCTGATAGCAGGTCTGAGACTGTTGATATATTGCTGCTTCTTACAATATTGTCGGTTGCTCCTTCAATACTGATAATGATGACAGGCTTTACAAGGATTGTCATTGTACTATCTTTCATACGCAACGCCACAGGTCTGCAGCAGATGCCTCCAAATCAAGTCATAGCGGGCCTTGCGCTCTTTCTCACGTTCTTTGTGATGAGCCCGGTTATCGGCGTTATCAAGGAAAAGGCGTACGATCCGTACGTCGAAGGGCGAATAACCCAGCAGCAGGCGATTGAGTATGCTATGGAGCCGCTCAGGGAGTTCATGCTTAAACAGACCTATAAAAAGGACATCCAGATGTTTGCCGATCTGGCAAAAATTAAAGACGTCACCGTTGTCGAAGACATACCCGACAAGGTGGTCATACCGGCATTTATTACGAGCGAGATAAAACGCGCTTTCCAGATCGGGTTCTTTATCTTCATACCTTTTATAATCATCGATATGATCGTGTCAACCACGCTTATGTCGATGGGTATGCTTATGCTGCCGCCGATTGCGATATCTCTGCCCTTCAAGATATTGCTCTTTGTGCTCGTTGACGGCTGGGGGCTGACGATCAAGACGCTGATCACCAGTTTCCACTGATTGGCGGCGGTAAGTATTAACAAATGACAAGGGGGTTGGATTTTGGAACAATCCATGATTTCGGGCATTATGAAGGAAGCCCTGACTACAATACTTAGCGTATCGCTTCCGGTAATTGTAGCGGGACTTGGCGTAGGCATAGCCGTGTCAATCTTTCAGGCGGCCACGCAGATAAATGAACAGACTCTTGTGTTCGTGCCAAAAATTATTGCTATTTTACTTTCGATATTTCTGCTTGGCGACTGGATGCTGACTGAACTGTCGGAATTTACCACGGCGTTGTTTTCGCAGATCAACGTCCTGATTAAATAATTATGGATATATATTTTTTCTTCCTGGTATTCCTTAGGATATCCGGCATATTTGTACTAAGCCCCGTGTTCGGGCGCAGGAACATCCCCAATATGCTCAAAGTGGCTTTGTGCATGTGTATCTCCTACATATTCTTCGGAGTGTTCCAGCCGGTGGTAGGGACCATTCCACGCGCAGTTCCGGAGTATGCCCTGCTGTGCGTGAAGGAATTGCTGATCGGCCTCTCGATGGGGTATATGGCCATAATATTTTTCAATGTTGCCAATACGACCGGCCAGATCATTGATGTACATATCGGTTTCGGACTTGCGCAGCTGTATGATCCGGAGAATTATCAGGCTGTACCGGTGGTGAGCTCGCTTCTCAACCTTGCTTTGCTGCTTTACTTTTTCGGGGTCAACGGGCACCTCATGCTGCTCAGGATACTGTACCTGACGTTTGAAAAGATACCGCCCGGAAGCATGATATTCAGGCCTGAAGTGGCTATCGTGATAGGAGAGGCGTTCGCGCTGGCCTTCGCTATGGCCGTGAGCATCGCGCTCCCCGTAATCGCGGCGGAGTTCATTGTAGAAGCGGCCTTTGGGATAATAATCAGGGCTGTGCCGCAAATAAACATATTCATTGCCGGTATCCCCGTCAAGATATTTGTCGGTTTGATTGTAATGGCATTGACCGCTGTGTTCTATTCAAATTACGCCATTACTGTGTTCGACAGGATGTATGAGGGTATAGATAAAGTCTTGGGAAGGATGGTGCCACAGCTTTGAGCGAACAGCGCGGCAACAGGACCGAAAAGGCGACGCCTCGGAAACGGCAGCAGGCCAGGGAAAGAGGCAATGTGCTCAAAAGCGCCGATATAAATACGGCGGTTATAATCCTTGCATCAGCAGCGGCTATTAAGCTGTTCGGAGACGGAATCATCCATAATCTCCACAGGCTGTTCGAATTCTACCTGAGTGGCGGCGGCAGATGGGATGCGGTACTGACGCTGAAGACATTAAAGCCTGTAGCGACAAGCGCTTTTGCGGCAATAGCGGAGACAAGCCTCCCCGTAGTTGCGGCGGCAACCCTGACGGCGGCTGCGGTAAATTTCCTTCAGGTAGGATTTGCCGTCTCACCAAAGGCTATGGGTTTAAAATTCAACAGACTCAATCCGCTCCAGGGTATAAAGCGGATGTTCACCATAAGGTCGTTGTCCGAGCTGATAAAGGCGATGCTGAAGCTGAGCGTAATAGGCTACCTGATTTATATGGAACTGCAGAAAGGCTTAAGCCGGTTATCCGGGCTGATGCTGCAAGATGTGGCAGGAGCTTCCCGCACGATGTTCGATGCTGCTTTCAATCTGATCTTCAAGTTGGGAATCGCACTCCTCATACTGGCCCTGGGTGATTATATCTTCCAATGGTGGCAGCGTGAAAAAGACCTGAGGATGACAAAGCAGGAAGTGAAGGACGAGGCCAAGCTGCTGGAAGGCGATCCGCAGATCAAAAGCAGGATCCGGCATAAACAGAGGCAGATGGGTCTGAAGCGGATAATGCAGGAATTACAGAAGGCCAGCGTGGTAATCACGAATCCTTCTCATTATGCCGTAGCGTTGAGATATGACGTTGAAAGGGACAACGCGCCGGTGGTAGTGGCAAAGGGAGTCGATTTTCTGGCGCAGAAGATAAAAGACGAAGCCAAAAAGCACGAGATAGAGATTGTCGAGGATAAGCCGCTGGCGCGGGCTTTATATGCAAGCTGCGAGGTCGGGGAACAAATACCGGCGGAGATGTACCAGGCGGTTGCGCAGATATTGGCTTATGTCTATGGATTGAAGAATAAAAAAGAGGATTAAAGAGGATTAGAAGGAGATTGAGGGTCTGATGAAGTTCGGCAATGTAATGATATCGGTGGTGGTCATACTTGTAATATTGATAATAATAGTGCCGTTAAGCCCATTTATGCTTGACGCTCTGTTGATGTCAAATATTACGATTTCTCTTGTGATATTGCTGATAACTCTGTATACAAAAGAACCTCTGCAGTTTTCTGCGTTTCCGCCGTTGCTGCTTATTGTCACGATTTACAGGCTTGCGCTGAACATCTCGTCTACGCGCTTGATACTTAGCAATGGCGGCGATGCCGGCAATGTGATACATACCTTCGGCAATTTTGTTATCGGAAGCAACCTGGTGGTAGGGATCATCATCTTTGTAATTATCATAATTATCCAGTTTGTAGTCATCACCAAAGGTTCCGAGCGTGTCGCCGAAGTAGCTGCGAGGTTTACGCTGGACGCGATGCCCGGCAAACAGATGGCTATCGACGCCGACCTGAATACAGGGATCATAAACGAGGAGCAGGCGCGCGAGAGGCGCACTAAAATACAGCGTGAAGCCGATTTCTACGGCGCTATGGACGGCGCAGGGAAATTCGTCAAGGGTGACGCCATAGTGAGCATCATAATTGTTGTGGTCAATATCGCAGGAGGCATTATCATCGGCGTAACATCAGGCGGCGGGATGGCCTTGGAAGAAGTCTTCAGAATATATACGCTGGCAACCGTCGGCGAGGGATTGGTGAACCAGCTTCCCGCATTGCTGGTATCTACGGCCACAGGTATCATAGTGACCCGAGCAGCGTCCGAGAACAACCTGAGCATAGACCTGACAAAGCAGATACTGGCACAGCCTCTGGTACTTATGATTGCGGGCGGCGCAATTGCCAGTCTCGGTCTGATCCCGGGACTGCCAACGCTGCCGATATTTGGGATCGCCGGTTTGCTGCTCTGGCAGGGCTATACTCTCAATAAACGCCAGAACGCCGGAAAGGACGGGGCATCTGAAGATGATCTCAAGAATATGGCGGCTGAGGCAAGAAAACCCGAAAATGTAGTGTCACTGCTTAATGTTGATCCGATCGAACTGGAATTCGGCTATAGTATTATACCGTTGGCTGATGCAGCGCAAGGAGGGGATCTGCTTGACAGGGTGGTCATGATACGCCGTCAGTGCGCGCTTGATCTGGGCATCATTGTCCCTGTGATCCGCTTGAGGGATAATATGCAGCTGAATATGAACGAATATGTGATAAAGATAAAGGGCTTTGAAGTTTCACGCGGCCTTATCAGGACGGATTGCCTCATGGCCATCAGCGGTTCGGGAATCAGCGGGCAGCTGCAGGGGATTGAGACAATTGAACCTGCTTTCGGTATTCCGGCGTTGTGGATAAATACTTCAGACCGTGAAATGGCGGAGTCGCTTGGATATACCATAGTCGACCCTCCTTCTGTCATTGCTACGCACCTGTCGGAGATCCTCAAGCGTCACGCGTATGAATTGCTTGACAGGCAACAGGTACAGAATCTGATCAGCAATTTGAAACAGACTCAGCCCGCTCTTGTCGATGAGGTGGTGCCAAAGATGTTTTCACTCGGCGAGGTGCAGAAGGTGCTTGCCAACCTGCTCAGAGAAAGCATATCCATCAGGGACATCGGCACGATCATTGAGACAATGGGCGAATACGGCGGGATAACGCGCGACATCGGCCTGATTACCGAATATGTCAGGCAAAGTCTCAAAAGGGGCATTACCAGTAAATTCATCACCAATAACAAAGCGCGTGTCATTACTCTTGATTCCCGTCTGGAGCAGCTTATAGCAGAAAAAGCAAGGCAGGGAGACGGCGGCTCATATGTTGCGCTTGAGCCGGATGTGCTTCGTAATATGTACAGCAGCCTCAAAGGCTCTATTGAAAAACTGGCCGCTATCGGAGCAACCCCTATCGTATTGACTTCCCCTGCTGTAAGGATGCATTTTAAAAAGCTGGTTGAACAGAAAGCGCCAGATTTGGTGGTGCTGTCCTATAATGAACTTGATCAGAAGGTTGAGATTTATTCGGAAGGGCTGGTGAGTGTATAGGTGTCCGCTATACAGAGAAGGGCATTTTACAGGATTGATAAGGAGGTGCTCCTAGAAATCCGGACGGAGGAAAAAGGTGATAGCCGGGTATTCAAGTCCCGTACAATTAATATTAGCGGGGGAGGCATAAGGATCCGCTTGCCTGAGCAGCTTGGGAACGGTGTGTCCGTCGTATGCGGACTGCAGCTGGATAAATCCCGTGTGCTCAACATGAGCGGGAAGGTAGTATGGAGTAAGCCGGTTCCGGATGAGGGAGGTGTCAGAATGTATGAGACCGGAATAGAATTTTCACAAATTGATAATGAAGATAATTGCGAACAGATAGTCAAATATGTCTTCGATGAGCAGAATAAATTGCTCAAATGCGCCCGTGAAGCTGAAGAGGCAGGGCATTTATGGAAGCAGTTCGCTATTGACCGGAGCATCGAGATAAGGAACAGGATCCTGTTAAAATATGTTTATCTGGTGAAGATCATTGTCAATCGATTGATACCTGCCTATAAAAAGGTGATGGAATATGACGATGTGATAAGCTGCGGCGTGCTCGGCCTGATAGATGCTATAGACAGGTACGATCCCCGCCGCAACGTCAAATTCGAGACATATGCATCCATAAGGATCCGCGGGGAGATCATCGATTTCATGCGCAAGCAGGACTGGGCCCCGCTCAGTGTAAGGAACAAGATTAAAAAGGTAGGCAAGGCTTACAGCGAATTAGAGGCGCAGCGGGGCAGGAGCGTGACCGACGAGGAGGTTGCCGCATACCTCGAAATGAGCGTGTCGGATCTGCAGAAGACATTGGAAGATTCCTACACTGCCAATATTCTATACCTCGATGAAGCGCTGCCAAACCTTGAGGCCGAAAGGATGGCCGATGAGCAGGGCGATGAGGTAAGCGCCCGGTTTGAGAGGAAGGAACTTAATGATACGATCGCGAGGTTCATCGATGAGCTGAACGAAAAAGAGAGGCTGGTCATAACCATGTATTATTACGAGGAGATGACGCTCAGGGAGATTGGTATGGTTCTGGGAGTGACAGAATCAAGAGTGTCGCAGATACATTCGAGGGTGCTGCTGAAGCTGCGCGCCAAACTCGACATCTGGGAGCAGCACTAAAGTATTCATTTACTTTTTCGATAAATCCTATGAGTAATTATATTTTACGAAAATGAGGGGGTAGGCAGTTGATTCGCGGATTGGACATAGCGGCTTCGGGGATGCTGACGCAGCGCAAACGCATGGACGTGCTTGTGAACAATATTGCAAATACCGGAACAAGCGGTTATAAAAAAGATGAACTGCTCACGCGTACATTCGGAGATGTGCTGCTACAATGCGCCCACGCCGGGGATGAATCCGGCAGTTCGGATGTGGGGCCGCTTAATTACGGTATTTATGCCGGCGAGACAAGCACCTGCTTCAGTCAGGGCCATCTCTTGGAAACAGGCCTGCCAACCGATCTGGCATTGGACGGTGACGGTTTTTTCACAGTCATGACGCCTGCCGGCGAGAGATATACGCGAGCCGGCAATTTCAGCGTTGACA
>CAZCKQ010000085.1:0-7239 GCA_964499315.1 uncultured Eubacteriales bacterium
CTATCTTGGGATAATACTACTGATAAAAGATATCACCGAACTCAAACTTATCGAAGAATCACTCAACCACAGGCTTAAAATGGAGGAACTCATAACCAGCATATCGACAAGGTTTATCAATATTGACCCGGATGAAGTCGATGAAGAGATACTCCGCGTTTTAAATATTACAGTAGAATTCCTCGGCGCCACAAAGGGATATTTCAACATTTACCGCGGCGGCAACGCGGGCGAGCCAAAACAATATGAAACCGACAGCCGTTCGGGATTCATGAAGCTCTTATCCGAAAAATCCTCCGCGTACCTGCCGGAAAACGACAGCAACCGCTGGGAGACGATAAGCATACCGATAGTCTTGGATGGCGAATCGGCAGGCTTCTTCAGGTTTGTGCAGAAAAATTCGTCCAAGACGTGGCTGGACGAAGACATAAAGCTGCTGAAGCTCGCCGGTGAGATATTTGTAAACACCCTGACGCGAAGGCATACGGAGTTAAAGCTCAGGGAGAGCGAGGAGAGATTCAGGAGCGTTGTGGATAATTCCAAAGGATGGATATGGGAATCCGACGTCAAGTTTGCCTTCTCGTATGTCAGCCCCAAGATGAAAGACCTCCTCGGGTATGACGCGGATGAAGTGCTGGGCAAGAGAATATCCGCCTTTATGAAGAAAAACGAATTCGAATGGTTCTTCGGGCTGTTGGCAAGGTCGGTAAAGCTTGGCAAGAGTTATGTGCACGGCGATATCGTACTCAACCACAAAGACGGGCGAAGAATTGTATTCGACAGCAATACGGTTCCCGTATTCGACATGGCCGGCAGCCTGAAAGGCTACAGGGGCATATTCAACGATATAACTGAGCTCAAACAGGAGGAGGAGAAGCTGAAACTAAGCGAGGAGCGCTTCAGGATAACGCTCCACTCCATAGGAGACGGCGTAATAACCTCAGATACCCATGGCAAGATACTCATGATCAACAAGGTAGCTGAAAGGCTCACAGGTTGGACTTCCGAGGAAGCGATAAACAGGCCGCTCGAGGAGATATTCCGTGAGAGCGCCGGGGAAATCCCCGCCGACGCCGGCATCGACGGGGGTACATCGATATTTGGATATGACGAGGATGATGATATAGTAAAAATAACATCCAGGTACGGCGCGCAGGTAATCGTACAGAGGAGCATCTCCCCCATCAAGGATGAATTCGGCGCCGTTCTGGGCACAGTGCTCGTATTCCGCGATATAACCGAGAAAAAGCACAAGGATGATGAAATAAAATTCCTGAGCTTCCACGACAAGCTTACAGGGCTCTTCAACAGGGCCTTTTTCGAAGAGGAGCTCAAGAGGCTCGATACTAAAAGGCAATACCCAATCGCCATAATAATAGGCGACGTCAACGGCCTCAAGATCGTGAACGACGTCTTTGGCCATTTTGAAGGCGACAGGCTGCTCAAAAAGATAGCGGGCATATTGAAGACCGTAATCCGCAAAGAGGATATCGTAGCCCGGTGGGGCGGCGACGAGTTTGCAATGATAATGCCGCATACCGATGAAAAGACGGCCCTCGAGATCCGCGACCGCATCCTGCTTGTCTGCGAAGCGGCGGATAAAGACCCGATACAGCCCAGTATTTCACTGGGCAGCGCAGTAAAATACGACGACGACCAGGAAATACAAAAAATCCTCAAGCAGGCGGAAGACAGGATGTACAGGCACAAACTGCTGGAGGGAAAGAGTATCAGGAGTTCGATCATAACATCTCTGGAGAAGACACTATATGAGAGAAGCTATGAGACAGAAGAACATGCCAAACGCATGCTCGAGATGTCCTCGAAGATCGGGCTGGCGATAGGGCTTTCAGACAGCGAGATGGATGAACTCCGCCTCGGCGCCATGCTCCACGACATGGGAAAGATAGCCATCCCCGACTTTATACTTACCAAGCCGGGAAAGCTTAACGAAGAAGAATGGGAAGAGATGAAAAAACACCCCGGCATAGGATACCGTATCGCCGAATCATCACATGAGCTTTCCAGCATCGCGGTATCAATACTCCACCATCACGAGCGGTGGGACGGGACCGGCTACCCCGAAGGCTTGAAGAAAGAAGAAATACCCAAGCTTTCGCGGATACTCGCCATCGTTGATACATACGACGCCATAACGCACTCCCGTGTCTACAGGGACGCCTTAAGCCACGAAGAAGCCATAGATGAGATAAAAAGATGCTCCGGAACCCAATTCGACCCGGATCTCGTCGACATATTCGTGAGGATAATCGAGGAGCAGCGCGCCGATCCCGCATGACACACGGGCGCACGGGCTTTACCTCCAGCCGCCTTTATTTTTATACAAGAAGCTGTAAGTCCCGGATGTACCGTCTGTACATTCTACTTCCATAGTTATACCGGAATTGTTCTTCACAGCCTTACTAAAATTAACCCTAACATTCATACCGTTTTTTACGACTGTAGCCGTTGCTCCGGTATTGTTGCTTGTTATCGTCACCGTCCCATAAAACTGAATATCTTTATTAAACGTCAAAGATAAAGTCGTACTATTATTGGGCGATGCATCAATTGACACTGTTAACGGAACAGGTGAAGGCGTTGGAGTGGGTGTAATTGTCGGAGTGGGTGTAATTGTCGGACTGGGTGTTATCGTCGGCTCAGGCGTCGGGCCGGGCGTAGTTCCCGAACTGGGCGTAGCTTCCGGACTGGGTGTTATTCCGGGAGTCGGCGTCGGAATCGATATGTTGGAATACTCAACGCCAATACCGGTCAATCCGGCAGTCGCATCAAGTATTCCGGTAGATGAAATATTTAATATAGTAACTTCTGAAACTAAATCATATTTGCTATCGCCAAGTTTACCGACAGTGATTTTCAGAACTTTGGGGTTTGTAGTACTTTTTTCGAATGTCAAGGTAAAATCAGTAACATTTATTAACGCATTCGTATCTGCAACACCATTTTTATAATAGAGTATTTTATTTTCATCATTTATATAAATATTATCAATACCCGGAGTTGGAGTGGGCACCGCACTGACGATCTTAACAGAATCTGCGTTGCGTAGTTTTTTTGTAACAAGATCCGCAGTCAAACGGACCTCGAATTGTTTTTGAGCCCTATCTGTACCGCTGTTATATACTTTAACCCCAAATAGATTCATAGAAAAAGCAGCCGCAATGATTATGCTCACAAGAGACAGCGCAACCAAAAGCTCAATAAGTGTTATCCCCGATTTATTCTTAACTTGCATCATTTCATGATCTCCTGTACGACGGTATCCGATAGTATCCGACGGTACTAATTAAGCGGCACAAAAAAGGTAACAGTCACATCTCCGGAAGTCTCTGTCTTGACTTCTCCATCTCCGTTTATCGTAGAGCTGTCAGGCAAGGTTATTACCAATCCTGTGTTTGTGTCAGGTGCCGAATTCAACGCGTTTTCAACCTCTGTCTGAATATCGGAATCATCCGCACTTCTGCGTCCCGAATTTGTTATGAATTTAAAGCCTGTGGTAAATAACGTAAGTAACGATATACTGATAATTCCTAATATCGCAATAGAGATAATAACCTCTATAAGCGTAAACCCATTTTTATTCTTATTATTGATTTTGTTTTTCATTTTATCATTCATATGCAATACCTAATAACCCCAAATATCTCTTTTATACACTTGAGACCCAAGAATATCCTCCTGGTCTAATCCGGGATCGAAATTTATCTGACCATGGCTGTTCGGAAATGTACAGCCGGCAACTATCATCCGGCCTTCAAAAGTACCGTTGCCTCCGCCATTTTTTCTAAAATTAGCACGCGGCGCATAGATATTGACATGATGGATATCAAAATTACCGTTATCTGCAGTTACATATCCGGTACCGTTATAATATACAAATATGAGTATGCCGTCAGGCGGATGTATATACCTCAAATTGATTGAATTGGAATCACTGACGAATAAATGAAGCTGACAAGTTCCTCCGGGGCTATGATAAGCAGGATCCCAGTCCAGATCGTCAACTGTTGAATCAGAAAAATCTCCTACCAAGTATTGATAAAGAGCATCACCATCCCTCATTCTATATGCCTCATCATAAGGACTGGTGAACAAAGCAGGATCAACCGGCTGAAAAGTCAAGTTGGCGCCTAAAGTCACATTACCGTTAACCCGGGAAGGGTCATAAGAAGTCCAAACCGTTGCATTTGTTACTACATCACCATTAATTACGGTATTATTGCCTAAATCGGGTGCGTCATCGGAAAATACGGTGAATTCTGATATTGAACTGATCACATTTACAAGGCTCAGGCTTACCTGAGATCTGTATTGCTTGACTCCGTCCACCATTTCATAAGCTTTAGACTCTATCAATATTTCATCCAGTCCGCTTATATTCTTAACACTAACTTCAAATTGGTTTTCCCCTATAGTACCTGTTCCCGGCACCGAAGATATTTGGGTTATCAGATTCGATACTTTGCTGGGATTTTTAATGATGTATGAAGCTACCGCATCCGCGCCCGAACGTGCTCCATAATAAGCCTTCATGTTTTTTTCCTGGTTGATGATAATCTTATTATGTGATACTGAAAGGTAGAGCACCGTTGTCCCTAAAATCATTGAAACAGTAGCAAGAATAAGCACTAAAGCAAGCGCCGACCCTTTGGATCTCCTATTCATATCCCTACCTCCTATCTTAACTCAATTAACTCACTTAACTTACTTAACTTACTTAACTTGCTCACCTACTGTACAAACGGGTTCATCCTGCCGTACGGGTTATTAAACGGCCATTCGAAGTATTGCTTATCCTGATCATGTACTTTGGGCAGGGCGTAAAAATCGATCTGTATGCTCCCTGTCAACAAATCCTGCTCATTTACGTCAGCAAGCAGATTATTCACAACGACAGTCCTGTCGAGGGCCTCGATCATCTTGATGAGGTTCATCATTTGCTCATAGGTACCTTCGAACTTCAGCGTGGCCGATAAGCTTTCCACCTTGTTAACATCGCCGGCCTCCTGCTGCTGAGCAGTCCCGGCATTTGTACTTTGCGCAGGAGCGGCACTGTCGGATTGACCGGCTGCAGGGTTTTTATATTGTTCCGCAATATCCCTGACGGGATAGTCCTTTATTTCCGCGGGCGCGTTTATCCGCACCGAAGCAATGGTCAACCTGTTGAATCCGATGGTATCCTGTTTGAGTTGCGATTTGTTTATCAGGTCGTTTAAAATAACGACAATTCTGTCCTGCAGGATTTCCGGGTAAAATCTTTTTGTCTTGTCTTCGATCTTTGCGTCGATTGCTTTCAGATCCGCATCCAGCTTATTGCCCGGTGCCAGCTCCGCATTGACTTTTTCGACTTCAACACGCAGGGTGGCTTGCTGCATTGCAAGCGCTTCGATCCTTGCCAGCTGCGGTTTGATCAAAAAGAAATAACTCAGGGCAAACAGCGCTGTTATACAAAGGACCCAAAGGAGTATTTTTTCTCTCGCCGTAATCTTCATTGTCTCACCACATCCTTCAGCGTACACTGGATATCAAAATCGTAGCCTTCAGTATTTTCAGCTTGTTTTTGAATGTTGCCTATGAACACTTCTCTAAAGATGTCCATAGAATTAAAATTATGATGAAGCTCCGCGATCTTCGTCTGTCCTGTGGAAGTCCCCTGGATAGTGATAGTGTTATCCGTAAAGGATAATTTTTTGAATACAACACCCGCAGGAAGGGTTTTGCTGATTTGCTCCAGAAGGCTGCTCTTAACCAGATCGATCCTGTCTATGTCCGACCGGATCGACTCTACGGCATTATAGTACTTGCCGGCAACCTCAAGCTTCGTCCTTCTTTCCAGGATATCCTGTCTTTTCTTAGCCACATCCTCGGATTTGAGATAGGCATCCATCGCTGCGATATCCTCTTGTATGACGACAGCCTTAAGTTCCGTTACAATATAAACGCTGGCAATGATCAAAACAGATGCGAAAAACACCAATATTAAAGTCAGCCTCTTACCTTGAGAGGACTTTCTTGCATTTATACTGGAAGAAAAAAAGTTAAGATCCCTCATGCCGAACCCCCTTTACAGCCGGACCATCGCGCCCACAGCGTTGATGAAATACTCCAAACCGGCGCCGTCTGCATTCTCCGGTAATTTTACGCTGCTGACACTTTTAATTTTTTCCACCTTGCCGATGTTCAAGAACATGCGCATTTATTCCAGCAGCCCTTTGATGTTGGAACCGCCCCCATGGAGATAAACGGCTTCGATCTTGTTTCCCTGGTTCCTGTTTATGTAATACTGGAAGACCTTCTGTATCTCCGTCATCAGCTGGTTCATGATATTCACCGACAGGCTGTGCGCGCCGTCGGAAGTATCGTTTGCGCTGTCGACCCGGTCGAGCCTAAACTCAGAAATCTTCTTCTGCTCGGCCTTATCCAGCGACACATTATAAAATGAAGCCAGCGCCGCATTCAGATCTCTGCCGCCATAGGCCGCAAGTCTGCTGAATTCCAGCATTCCTTTCGACATTACGTTTATCACGGTATTCTCATGACCGATATCTATAAAAGCAACAGTCTTATCTGTACTGTATCTTTCACCATTAATATCCAACCCGCCGGCAAAAATTTTGGTGACGGCGTTGGATTGAATATCAAACACTGCAGGTTTGAGCTTCATCTGCCTGAAAAACTGGTAGTAACCGTCGATAATATCTCTTGGTATGGCAGCTACTCTTACCTTACTCTTTCCGATCTTGTCCTCCACCAGATTTTCCACGATCCTGTACTCGATTATATAACTGTTTGCCGCCGCAGGGAGGTATTGCTCCATCTCATACCTGACCACCCCTCCGAGCTGCTGCTGCTGCGCGTCCGGAAGCACCAGTTCCCTTGTAATGACCGAAGCGCTCTGAAAGCATATGATTGCGCTTTTTGCGCTTATTTTGTTCTGTGAGAACGCGGTATGAAACGCATCTTTAAGCAAGACCTTATCTTCAATTCTTCCGTCGACGACGCTATTGGAAGGCGTCGGTGCGACGAAGGCCTTCTTTACCTCTATCATACGACCTTTACATGCGCCTTCGACGACATGCATATTTTTACTGCCTAAATCTATGCAGACTACATTTTTTCCAAACAATTGCTTCACCTCATCTTAATCTTACGCCGTATGCTTCGATTATTTCTTCATTATATTCTTTATACCACTGATCTGCTGCAAATAATCAGGCA
>CAZCKQ010000086.1:0-7174 GCA_964499315.1 uncultured Eubacteriales bacterium
TCCATCCATTTAGTAATGGCAGGCAGTATCTCTTCTTTTAATTTCTTGCTGTTTCCGATGAAATTATCGTCGACAAATAGGACGCCGCCTCTCCAGCCTACTGCATACAAGCTTTCAAGTTCCGTAAGGATCTGGCTGGCTGTCTTGGTCCGTGGAATCCTGCCGAATAAATCGGTAATATTGCAGAATTCGCAATTATATGGGCAGCCTCTTGAATATTGTATGTTCATAGAGGCATATTTTTTAATGTCGATCAGATCCCATTGCGGTACCGGCGTCGTGGTGATATCGGCCCAACGGTCCGACGAATATATCTTCCGGGCGTTCCCTTCCTGCAAATCGCGTATGAATTGAGGAAGCGTCAACTCGCCTTCGTTCAATATCAGGTGATCGACACCTTCGAATTCTTCGTAATTTGCGGTAAAAAGGGGCCCGCCGGCCACTATCTTTGCGCCGAGTCTTTTACATCTCTCAATAACTCTTTTGACAGATTGTTTTTGAACTTCCATGGCGCTTATAAAAACATAGTCAGCCCATTTAATGTCAGTGTCATTCAATCTTTGCACATTCATATCCACAAGCCTTTTATCCCAATCCTGCGGGGTCATCGCGGCTACGGTCAGGAGGCCAAGAGGCGGGTAGTTCGCCTTTTTGGAGATGAATTTCAGGGCGTAATGAAAGCTCCAATAAGTCTGTGGGTATTGCGGGTATATAAATAGTATTTTCATATTTTTATTGCGTCTCCAAATCCTAATATGTAATAGTTATCTTCTTAATATTCCTTGGATTGTCCGGATCCATTCCCTTTTGAATCGTAAGCCGGTAAGCCAGGATTTGCGCGGCTATCGTGTTGTAAAAAAATGAAACGATATCATATTCCGAATACGGCACCGATATTGAAACCGTCCCCGACTTCAACATTTCGGAATCGTTGGAGATGACGAGCAGATCCGCCCCGATTTGCGTAAGCCTCTCTGCCATATTTCTTGTATCATGGATAGTCGGCCCATCCGGCGCAAACAACACGACAGGCGTATTACTTTCGACCAACGCCAGCGGCCCGTGGTAAAAATCCGAAGTAGAATACGCTTTAGCCCTTACATAGGAAGTTTCCATAATTTTTATCGCGCACTCAAGCGCAATGGCATAATTAACCCCTCTGGCAAGCACTATACAGTCATTCATCAAGCGATACCTTTTAGCAATTTCATCAATAGCATCAACGTCTTTTATTACTTCTCTTGTTTTGTCCGGCATTATTGAAAGCTCATCGGCCAAGCCTTCGTTATTGATAGCCTTGGCGCTGTTTTTATTGGCTAATTCCAACGCAAGGTTGACAATAATATACGCCTGTGCCGTAAAGGTCTTAGTTGCGGCAATACCGGCTTCGACACCGGAAAAACAGCATAAATGCCAATCGGCGCCGATCGCCAAAGGAGACTCCGGGGAATTGGTGATACTGACTGTTAAACCGCCTTGCGCCTTTGCTGCATTTAATACTTCAAGCACGTCCTTTGCCATCCCCGATTGGGAAATTCCGATGACCATGCTGTCTTTAAAATTTATAGTATGATTATAAATTGTAAATATCGAAGGCGCGGCAAGCATTACCGGAATACCAACAAGCAGTTCGAAGACATATTTGGCATATACCGCGGCATTATCCGAAGTTCCGCGCGCGGCAATCGCAATAAACCTGATACCCCTTCTATCAATTTCATCAGCCAAAGATTTAATATCGGATATGTTTCTGGTAATAGTATTTTTGAGCAAATCCGGCTGTTCTTGAATCTCTTTCCACATATTTGACATAACAAATCTCCTTTGTTCCTCTCGTTCCCCTTTATTCCCCTTTTGTCAATCTTACCATTTTTTCAGAGTGTGTCAAATTGCTATCAGTCTATACATTTCCTTATGTATTTCTCGTTTATTTTCCATAATTCATCCAGTATGTTTATAGCCGCACTGGTACTTGTGACTACAGGATCGACAAGAAGCGCCTGCAGAGCAAGCTCTCTGGAAGCATGGACCGCCGCCTCTACGGCAAGTTGCTGCACACTGATCTGCGTCCGGCATAATCCGGCAATACCTTCAGGAAGCGCTCCTGTCGCAAAAGGGTGTATACCGCTTGCATCCAACATGACCGGCACTTCCACCGCTGAATCCTCCGGAAGATTAGATATAGCTCCACGGTTATACACAATCCCCGACTCGATAATTTGTTTCTTATTGTGCAATATGCCGGCGACAACACGAACCGCCCTTTCGCGCGACGGGTTTAACCATTCCCCCACTGCATCCGGGTTGGCGACCCTTCTCTCGATCTCTGTTTTCAAGGCCTCCCTGTTATTTTCATCCGCTTCAAAATCATAACCTTCCTCTCCGCCCTCCCATCCATACTGAAGATACTCGCCGATATGATCGTCGCTGCAGGATGGATATCTGCCGAACACATTGAGGAGCCTCCTGGAGAGTGGCGCAAAAGAGGGATCGTAATTCTTTTCTTTTTCTCTTAATAATGGATATAGATCCTTACCGGTTGCTTTATCCCTTATTTCCAAAAACCATTGAAAGTGATTCAGTCCTGCGGCCCAAACATCAATTTTTTCTTTGTCAATATCCATTATTTTCGCTATATCTGCAAGCCCCATGAGAATACCGTGGCACAATCCGATGCATTTTATTTTGCTGTACCGGTTAAGAGCCAATATGATCCGGTTCTCGGGATTGGAAAAATTTATGAAGTATGCGTCGGGGCATAATTGCTCCATATCTTTTACTATATCCATGATTATCGGTATTGTACGCATGGTAAAGAACAGTCCGCCCGGCCCGCCGTTTTCACCCAGCGTCTGACGGATATTGTATTTTCGGGGGATTTCAAAATCGTACCTCCATAGTTCACACCTTTCAACTGCAATAGAATTGATTACAAAACCCGCTCCCGGCAAAGCGGACCGCCTGTCTTCATGAGCTTCGATTCTTAATCTGTTTCCTGTTAACTCGTTCATCTTGACTGCAAGGTCATACATTCTTTTTAAATTGCCTCTGTCAATATCCACGAGGCTTAATGTACTCCCCTCAAATTCCCGGCTGGAGGAAAATATATCCCTGAAAGTACTTAACCCAAAAGAAGCGCTGCCTGCACCGATAAATACTATTTTCGCCGTATTCATTCTGAAATTCCCCTTCCATTATTCATTTTAATCATTAAGTATTTTTACTTTCGGAAATCAAGTTTGCCCATTCGCGGAGATAATTCAAAAGCTGCCCGGTATCCGAGCTTCTCCCATATTTTACATAAAACCCTGATGCGGCATTTGCCAGAACAAGCGTCGATTCTGTATCCATGCCAAGCAATTGGGCAATACAAAGCCCCGCGTTGAAATTATCTCCTCCCCCGGTAGAAAACTTCGGGCTTTCTATATATAAATTTTCGCATACGTGTTTTCCTTCGGCATCAAAAGCAAATGCGGCTTTCTTCGCATGGATGACCAACAAGTCGATATTCAGTTTGCTGAATATGCTGTCACCGCACTCCTCGGGATTATTGCAGGTCCTCCCTTCATTTAACACATTATGTAACAGTAACGTCTCATTTTCATTCATTCCGAGGATGACCTTGAAATGCTCTCTGAATTTTCCTATCAGGTCCATCGCATGCTGTATATCTCCGCTACATCTCCGTGATATGTCCGAAAGGTCGAAGCATAATATCTGCCGCTTATCAGGCGTATGATACGGCAAGACGTCACAAATAATCCTTTCCCAAATATCACTGGAATTCTCCACTTCACTCCAATTAACCATACCAATAAAAGCGCTTCTTTGGAAGAATTGTTTTAATGTCTCCAATCCTACCTTTGTTTTTATATCATTCCACGTAATATCATTAACCGATCGCATTTGAGCAAACATTATTTTGCCATCATTAAACTCAAGGGCTGTTGTGTATCCGGGATCAGCTATGCTGCAGAGTTTACAACCACTTAACATCAGATCACTGAAGACCGGTTTGATCTCAGGATAGCCCATAGCCCCTATGCAATTCACGTTCAAACCAAATTGTCTCAATGCGATTGCAAGGATCGGCATATTCCCGCCGGGCTTCACTACCTGTTCGCAGAGCTCTATAGTGTGACTCATGTCTTTCTTTGATATTATGTACTCGCTGAATTCCTCCAATCCCTTGAAGAAAACAATATCACCATCGTGCTTCCTGTTCTTAACTACACGGACAATATTATCAACGAATCCGTCGAAGCCGACTGTTACTTCCATTTTCATTAATAAACCGCCGCTATCTTCCAATCTCTTTATTACTTTTCCTATGGCGTCATTCATTGTATTTCATCCCTTGACTGCCCCGCTAACAAGGCTTGAAGTCACCTGCTCCTGCAAGACAAGATATATTACTATACTTGGAACTATAACTAATGTAACCGCTGCAAACAGCGCGGAATAGTTGTAGGTAAATATACCGACGAAGTACAGCAGCGCTATGGGTACTGTTCTTTTGCTCTGGGAACTCATTAACATGAGCGCATAGAAAAAATCATTCCAGCTTGGCAGGAAAACCAATACTGCCGCAGTAGTCAATCCGCCTTTGGATACGGGCAACATGATCCTGGTATATGTTGAGAAAAACCCCGCGCCTTCAATATAAGCGCTTTCCTCCATTTCTTTTGGCAGGTTTTCAAAACTGACCTTCATCACAAAAGTAACTACTGCCACCCCCCCGCAAGCATAGACCAGAATAAGCCCCATCCTTGTGTCATACAGACCAAGCCAGTGCAGAAGCTTATATAATGGCTGTATAAGTGATATTCCAGGAACCAGCACAGTTGACACTATAAGTATATACAAAAGATTTCTCCCGCGGAATTCAAACCTTGCCACGGCATAGGCGCCCATCGAAAACAGCAGGACTCCTATTATCGTTGCTGAAATTGAAATGACGATTGAATTAATAAAATAATTCTGTATTTTTGATATTCTGAATGCTTCCAAATAATTTTCAAAAGAAAAGGAATGCGGTAATGAAAGTGCCGATGAAATTATTTCATTTGATGTCTTAAATGAAGACATGATGACCCACAATATTGGAATTATTGAGATTACGACAACAAACGCCATTATAGGATACCAAAGAAATATCTTCAGTACTTTTTTTTCACTATAGCACCCCGTTTTTATTGAATGCCTGCCCCCCATAATACCTCGTTCTCCTTTATTCGTAAGAGCTTTTATTCATTCTGAACGCTTTTGTTATTAAAACTATAAAGCCTAAGCCTAACCCCAGGAGGATTGTAGCAATTGCATTACCATACCCGTAATTAAAGTTGACAGTATTGTAATATAGCATAACAGGAAGGTTCATTGTTATATTTCCTGGTCCTCCGTGTGTAGTCAGGAAGATCACCTCGAACATTTTCAGTGTGCTGGTTACCGCCATTATCATGCCTGTACCGATGATATTCCTTAGCAGGGGCAGCCTTATATATATATCGGTTTGTATTGAAGAGGCTCCTTCTATACATGCAGATTCGATTACCGAAGTCGGGATGGAAACGATTTCCGCAAACACAATAAGATTTATATATCCGGCATAAAAGATCCATGTCAGGGTCAGGCTTAAGAAGGCCGTCCTGTTATCATAGAACCAGTTTAAGTCGAATCCGCTGAAGCCTAGCTGCCTAATAAGATTATTTATCACTCCGATTTCAGGATTGAACATAAAGGAATAAATCACAGCCCATGCTGCGCCGGCAATTATACTGGGTATCAGAAAAACCGATCTTACGAATTTCCAGCCGCGGATTTTTTTGGCTAGTATAAGCGCTACTAGAACACCAAACGGGACATGGATAAAGGCGGCTGCAAAAGCCCATTTAAATGTATTCACCAGCGCCGGTATAAAATCTGCGTCGTTTAATATGACATTCTTATAATTATCAAGCCCGATAAACTTGATAAAGTCAGCACCATCCCACTTAAAAAACGAAGTTGTTACCGTTATTATCAAAGGTGCTATATAACACATCAACAATGCTAAAATCGAAGGCACTGTGAACAAATATATCCATATACTCTGCTTTTTTTTCATCGTGTTTTCCGCTTTCATACAGAATTAACGTACGGACGGATCAGTTGACCCGTCCGCATTGACTTCAAACATCATCCAACAGCATTATTTTTCAATCTGGTCAGCATATTTCTTTGCCGCAGCCGTGAGCCTTTTTGCAAATTCTTGAGGAGTGATATCTCCCACGGCCAAAGCCGGCAGCTCTTTAGGAATCGCTTCATTTAATACGACCGTATCCCATTTATTGTAAAAACATGGAGCTGTCAGCTTTGCGCTTTTTACAGCCTTTGATACTGCGACCAGCAGCGGATTCAACTGCGCCTCATCTTCTTTTGTGAGGTTGACCTTGATAGGAACGCCGCCCAGAGCTACTACACAACGCCTAATCTCGTCAGCGGTACGTTCAAAAGCCAGGAATTTAACAGCGCCTTCTATGACCTCTTTAGGATGATTTTTGGCTACTGCATCGCCGTATTTATCTCCGTCGGAATCTATCGTCAGGTCCCCGGGGAACACAGTAACACCGACTTTATCAGGGAAGCCCTTTGGAGCTTTCTTTTCATCATAGAAATCCGTAATCATCCAGGGCCCGTTCGGTATCATAGCTGCTTCGCTATTGAAGAAGGCATTGGCAGCCATAGCATAGGATCCGCCTATAGATGCTTTACTTACATATTGATATGCTTTCTTCAGTAACTCCACACCTTGAATAAAGGCTGGGGTTTCAAAATTATCAGGGAAGTGTTTCTTCATGAATTCGAACCCCTCGGGCGAGCCTCCGGATACTGCGGCAGTCAAAAGAAGGTTGGAGGTCCAACCTGCTTCGGCAGTCTGCAATGCAAGCGGAGTAATGCCTTTCGACTGTAGCTTTTCACATGCCTCCCAGAATTTATCCCATGTTCTGGGGGGTTCGTCGATACCTGCTTTTTTAAAGAGATCCTTGTTATAGTACAGAACGACATGAGTGGTAATTGCATAAGGATTTGCTACAACTTTGCCATTAACAGTGTTATACTCAAGGGATTCAGGTATGACATTTGACTTCCATTCTTTGTCGGCATCGATATAAGGCTTTAAATCTACGTATTT
>CAZCKQ010000087.1:0-7151 GCA_964499315.1 uncultured Eubacteriales bacterium
CCCGCAGGGATACGCCCGGTGAAAGGGAACCTCGAGTGCCTGAGGGCGTTTCAAAAGGTACATCAGGCCAACCCGGCGGCGAAGATCGTCTTTTCAGGCCAGGTGCTCGACGCTGATTACGGCAGGCTTTTCGAACAGGAGGTAGGCGGCGGCTCATTTGCCCGCTGGATCGAGACCATATCGCCCGCGGCGATGCGCTCTGCCTATGAGGGGGCAGACGTCGTCCTCAACTGTTCTTTTTCGGAAGGATTATCGAATGTTCTCCTTGAGGCAATCTCGGCAGGAAAGCCTCTGCTCGCGTCGGATATCCCCAGCACCAGGCAGCTCATTCATGACGACAATGGCGCCGCACCCTGCGGCCTCCTCTACGACCCCCATAGCCCTGACGATTTTTGCAGGCAGGCGCTGAAGCTCATCGACAACGAGCCCCTCAGGAGATCCATGTCTGAGGCCGCAAGGAACAAGGCGCAGACGCTGCCGACGCCAGACGACGAGGTCAACGCCCTCATCAGGGTGTATAGAATAGCTGAGAGCGGAGGGCTGAGAGCGAAACACCCGTAAAGCGTAAGAGAAAACCTGTTCAACGTTAAAAAAAACAGACCGGATAGATTTCGTCTCTCGCTGATAGCTGATTGCTGATCGCTGTGTGCTGTTTACTGTTTCTTGCCATCTTTGTCATCTTCTGTTATATTCACAGCATGCCGCTTACCTTTGATTCCCTCAGCCACGGCGAAGTGGCCTTCGGCTTTTTCAATATCGAGACGGATATGCTCCTCCTTGAAGATCGTTTCTTCTTTGCAAGCGATTTCTGCCGGGGGGTCGTTGATATCGCTGCAGGCTCGCCTGACGAAAAAATAGTACCCCTTGAAGGGTATATCCTGGAACACAGGATTATAGGCAACCTTATGGGAGCCATAGCAGGTGTTGAGCTGTGGGGGTTCATCGGAGATATTTACAGCGAGTTCCCTTTTCCCCACAGGGCTGAAGGCTTCAAACAAAATCCTGAAGGCTTCAAAACGCGGGATCTTGTCGAAACGGCGATACGGCGCTACTCGGGACCGTCGACGATACAGATGTCCGTTAATGCATCATCAGGCATTGCGGAGATCGGGGGATACCGTTTCAGCGGTCGGCAATTCCATAAACTTCTCGGCTATGTCTGGGCAGGCGGCTACCCCCGGTGGAAGGACGGGGTACGCCCGCCTTACGTGATGGATATGAAAGACAAGATAGAGTCCTCCGCTCACCCTGTGTTTCGGGGTATAGTACTGGGCTCCGATTAATCACCAATACCCGATATTCAATCTGGATAATTTCCCGCAGCATGCTGCTGGTTAACACTGTCCCCTCTCCCTCCCTCCGCGGGAGTTCCTCATAGTCCCCCTGCGGGAGTTCCTCATAGTCCCCCTGCGGGAGTTCCTCATAGTCCCCTCTCCCCCCGCGGGAGAGGGTCAGGGTGAGGGGGCATAATCATGCCGCCTCTATCCTCTGATACCTCGCAGCCCGCTGCTGGGTAGTTCATTAAGCGAACAAGGTTTTCCTGTTTGGGTATTCGGTCATTGGGTATTAATTGGTGATTGATGTTTGGTTATTCGAAGATAACCCAACGCGGATGCTCATCTTGACAGAAGGCCCGGGCTTAAGGCGCGGAACTATTGATCAGACGCCGGACCTCCGGCAGCGCGCTTAAAGCGCCGTCGCCGGTTGCGATGAACTCTATCTTCTCCCCTTTTGCCGCTTCAATATATTTGGGGCAAAGGATCGATTTGACGCTCAGGTATTCCTTTCTTCCGAACAACATGAAGTTGTAATATCTCATCCTCTCTTTGTGTATATAGAGCTCGCACTGATTTTTATAGGCTATATCGGCCAATTTCATCATATCGATGACGGTCCCTTCCCTGCTTTCAACCACTAATTCCGTCTCAAGGAAACCGTACTTCTCAAGGGACTCCCTTTCGGCCCGCCAGATAGAACCATATTTTTCGACCCATTCCATCGCCGCCGTCTCTTCGCCGATGTCGCGGCCTTCCCGCTCTGATTCGATCCATTTGTATTTCATGATCTCATCGTTCTGCTGCGCCACGTCCTCGCTCTGCTTGCGCTTGAGATAATCATCCTCATAGTTGATAAGAAAATCCACTATTGCTTCCTCGATCGAAACCTCCCTGCCCTCTTTCTGTGAGAGATAATACTTATGATCCTCAATCGCGCGGAGTTCCGAAGGAATGAGGTCCACCTCTCTTCTGGGCATAGACTTTCTATACATCAATATCTCTTCTCCCCAAACGTTATAAACCCTTTTTGCATTTCTCGCAATAGGGAATTCCGATTGATTTTGTTTCTTATCGCAGGTATATTGTTGGCATGGACGACCTGCATTTCATGGAGATGTGCCTGAGGGAGGCCGAGAAAGCTTTTATCGAAGAGGAAGTCCCCGTCGGCGCCATTATCGTATCGCCTCAGAAAAAGGTCATAGCGCGGGCGCATAACCTGACGGTCCGCTCCAACAGGCCGACCTCTCATGCGGAGATACTGGCCATCAACATGGCGGCCGACATGCTTGACAATTACCGGCTCATAGACTGTACCCTCTACGTTTCGATGGAGCCCTGCACCATGTGTGCCGGCGCAATGATCGAAGCGCGGGTCAGGCGGGTTGTCTTCGGGTGCTACGACGAGAAGCGGGGCGCACTCGGTTCTGTCACAGACGTGAACGCGCTGCCGCTCAACCATAAGCTGGAAGTGCAGGGAGGAATTCTCCAGGAGAAATGCCAGGCCATCCTGCAAAGGTTTTTTAAAGCAAAACGAGATGGAGAGGTACCGAAGCGGTCATAACGGGGCCGACTCGAAATCGGCTGTACGTCTAATAAGCGTACCGTGGGTTCGAATCCCACCCTCTCCGCCACTATATTATTGATATTATTAATACTTTTCTTCTTCAATTCACTTCTACTCCACTTCTATTTTTAACTTCCATTTCGTTCCTCAATCCAACAAGACTGATCAGCTTTCCACGGTTGTTTACTATCTCCCTCATCTTCTTCATACTCCCGTGAAAATACCTCTCAGTGCTTCTTATATCGGCATGACGCATCAATTGCTTTGCTTCCAATACCGAAGCGCCACTTTCAACAACTTGCGTACAGAACGAATGTCTTGTCGCTTCATACAGGGTAATGCTTACCCCTGAATACTTCCTCCAAAGCCTTCTTAAGAATTCCTGCCTATACCCATTTTTTGTTGCAGGATTTATAAACAGGAAATCCTCAGGCCACCTATCCTGCAAGCATCTACACGCTATCTCATGGGCTGTATCCGAAAGAGGGATCCATTTTTTGTTTTTCCCTTTCGTAGTCTCCACGAGCTTTGATCCGCTCCATGTCCTCTGTATCAACACGCTTCCATTCTTTAAATCAAAGTCTTTCCCTTTCAATGCACAGGCCTCTCCTATCCTCAGGCCCGTCTCAGTAAGAAATCTGATTATGTCTATATGCTCTTTCGGTATCTCCTGTAAGACCTCAACTTGATCTTCTATATCCATGGCAACCTTTGTCTGAGAATCGGTTCCTTTGATCTCAGGCCACACAGGGATTGACGTTAAAATCCCTTTCCTTCTAAGCCACACAAAGAAGGAATGCAGAGCATTTAAGACATTTCGTTTCATTTTAAGAGAGAGATGATCCGGCAACTGATCTTTGAAGGCCTCCAGTTGTTCAAATCCAACCTCTCGTACATCCCAATTATAAAAATATTGAAAGTAATTGCGATTGTAAGACCTATAGCACCGCAACGTTTCCGGCGACAGCTCATTCGCCTTTTCTTCTATTGATTTCTGATCCAGCCACTTTTCCATCATGTTTTCAAACTTTCTTTCCTTGATCTTTGCGTCTGTGAAATCCTCCGGCTTAAAGCTCCCTTTCTTGATCGCATTGTTTATCTCAATAAGCTTGTCCCTTGCCTTGTCATACGTGAACACGTACCCTTGATCGTCTCTCCTAAATTCGTAATATCTCCCCTTCCAATATATCTGGACCAGGCATTTAGGATTCCCGCATTTACAAACCTTATCCATTTTTTTCCTACACCTATTGCAGAGGATTATTCCTGTCATTATCACGCCTCCCATTTTTAATTGATTTTGATTTAAGATATTCGTATCGTCATTAATTTTTAAATTATCTTCGTCAATCTCTTCATTATCGTTCTTTACTTTTAAGCGTGAATATCGGTACGTGTTCTTTCGATGCACTTCTTTCATACGACCTAAAACTTCTCACCTCCTTTCCTTAACAAACGGACATTTTATGTACGACTCGTATTACTTCTTCGCTTTTTTGCCTTTAATCGTAAATAGGCTCTTTATGAAGCCTACCCCGTTGTCTATCTTCTCAAATGTCGGGCCAAATGCCGCCCTGGTACGCTCTACAAATTCGTTTCCGCCCATGCTTTCAATAATATCGTCAAACTCTTCTTCGGTTAATCCCCTCCCCTTCTTCGTCTCTTCAACAAACACCTTCAAAAGGAACGTTGTTATTTCCGATACTGAAACCTTACGTGGCAGCATGTCCAATTCTTCATACAATACGCTATCAATCGACAATGTAATCTTTTTCTTCATATTCTCTCCTTTCATCGTTTTATGTAAGCTTTCACCATACGTATTGTAGTAATGTTAAACCTTACGAAATTATATTGTCAAGGATTATTTTTCAGGTTAATGGATAGCCAAATATTATCTTGTGATATTAAAGGCTTACACCTACAAACAATTGTATGGTTGGTATATAAAACCGATGATTACCGAAAGAAACAAATTATGCAAGGTATTATGCAATATAATGTCTAGGAACATCCTTCACAATTTATTTTCTTCATTATTGCTTTCAGCGAATTATTTCATCACGTTCTTTGAGCGCTGCAATTTCACTTTCGAGTATACACTTTAAACGTGATGGATCCATCGACAGCATCTCATCGATCATCGAGATAAGATGCCTTGATGTAAGCACTCTCGGCAATAAAACATAATCAGCGCCTTCTATATACATCTTTAAAGCTCTTTGCACACTCTCGGCCGTAACAATGATCTTTGCGTGGGGGCTGATATTTTTTATATGCCTTATAAGTTTCAGGTTATCCGTTCCGACCAATATAGTGTCGGGTATCGTAGAAATAACCAGCTTAGCTTGATGGATTCCGGCGTGGTGGAGTGTGTCAAGGTGGCCAATATCCCCATATATGACCTTGATACCCATTGCCTGGAGCGTTGAGTGCACTTCCGGATTGAAGTCAACCACCACGATCTTATCCTTTAACTTTGCCAATGAAGCGTTTTGATCCATATCAAGCAGCTCTCGTAAAAGCGAGCTCGCTGTACGGTGGAATCCAAGTATGGCAATCTCCTTACCGGATTGTTCTTCACTCTCATCTTGCTGCGTCTCGATGTCTTTTAGCCCTATATTCTGCAGCACGCCATTGAATGCTTTCTGCAGGGTATCGCTGTATTTTATCATATATGTTGAAACTACCGAGGTTATTACGAAAATAAAGATTACTACAGACATGATATCTTGCCCTATGTGACCAGCCTTCATGCCCAGCGCTGTTATCACGAGCGAAAATTCACTTATCTGTGAAAGGTTTATCGACGTAAGGATACTGACCCTGTTTCCGTTCTTTAGAAGATATAGGACCGGGTAGATTGATAAAAATCTGGAGCCTATAAGAAAAAGAGAAGCGACACCGGCAATTGCCAGGATGCCCGGGGCGTTCAATGGATTAGGTATCTGCATGCCTAGCGCGACAAAAAAGAGGGTCACGAAAAAATCCCTTATGTTGATCACTTTTGCTATGACATCAAGGTTATATGGAAATGTTGAGATCGCAATTCCTGCGATCAGAGCACCCATTTCCAGAGATAGATCTAAAAAACCGGCCAGGCCGCATATAAAAAAGCACCAACCAAGCGATGATATCAGAACAAGCTCGGGAATCTTCGATATGGTCCTGAACAAGCGGGGAAGGACATATTTACTGAGCAATAAGCTGATCCCCACCAGCGCAGCACCTTTGATGAATGAAAAGAGGATCGTAAGTATTTGGGGGTCGGAAAGGTTCGGTTGGATGCCCAGCAATATGATTGCCCATATGTCCTGAAACACCAGGACGCCCAAGGTGATTCTTCCTGCCAGCGTATCGATCTCAAACTTTCCATAAAGCAGTTTCACGACAATGGCTGTGCTGCTCAGAGCACAGCAGGCGGCAAGGTATAAGAGGTCATACCGCCCTCCGCCGATACGATACCCCAGCAAATAAAAGAACCCCAACCCGAGCAAAACACATATAATGAACTGAGAAAGGCCGCTTACAACAAGCGACTTGCCGGATTCCTTCAGCTTTTTAATGTCTATTTCGAGACCTATCAGGAAAAGAAGGAGTATAAGCCCGATGTGGGAAATTGTTTCTATATCGTGCAGGCTTGCTACCAGACCGAATCCAATATTCGGGCCTATGAAGACACCGGCAGCAATATATGCAAGCAGGAGCGGCTGCTTCAATACGTGGCCGATAAAAGACATAACGGTGGCTGCCAGTATTGCGACGCCTACACTGCTTATGAGATTTCCGTCTCCGCTTTCGCCGGCCATTGCATATTTTGAGAACAGAACAAAAACACCTGCCCATAAAGCTATGCGGAATGGTAGCTTAGGCATATGATGTTTAATTATTTGCAATATATTCATTCATGCCTTTCATATCTCTTTTATATGCCTGCAATAAAAGTTCAAATTTCCTTGTCTTGATTATACTCTTGCACGCAAAAATAGCTATCGTGAAGGCAAGGTAGAAATAGCCGAACGCCGCCTGAATTATACTACATACTTTTCCCAGCGTGGAAAAGGGTATGATGTCCCCATATCCGACGGTCGTCTGCGTTGTTACGCTAAAATAAAAACAATCCAAGTACGTTACCAGGGCAGCTTGCCCTGAACCATGGCTGCCATGCTTTAACGAGGGGTATCCTTCTAAAGACGGCAATATTATGTAGTACAAGGCTGAAAAAAAGACCGACACAACCATAAAGAACAATACGATATAGTACGGGCTTTTATCGTTATTGATGATGTTTATTAAAATCTTTTTCATAC
>CAZCKQ010000088.1:0-2243 GCA_964499315.1 uncultured Eubacteriales bacterium
GAAACGCTGTCCGGATGTTGCCGGAATCAGTGTCCGGATGTTACCGAAATACGCATCTGCAGCTTGCCCGAAAAATGTGCGTGGATTTTTCCCCAAAATGCTCTTGAAGCGGTCCTCGTTATCGGAGTTGTACTCTCCTGCCCGCAGCAACATATATGACGTTCCAACGCACCACTCCACTCCCACGGGTATCTCCGGCTCAAAATAGAGCCGACCGTCTTTGTATCCGGCATTGATAAATGCATCACCCAGGCCGTCACCGATGCTTTCAGAACTGCTTTTTGTCGTATCAAAAAACGCCCGGTTCGCCCGCAACCATGTCACTTCATCGAGCCTGGGTTTCCCGAATATCTTTTTGATATGCTCCCGCTTTCCGGGTATGCCCGGCGTATCTTTCAGCCGCAGCTCCGTGGGCAGGAACTCCACAACGTGGCAGGTGGAATTGAAGTAGCGCTTACTATATATTTTCATTTTTGCCCGCCTCCCCTCTCCCCTATAGGCGCAAGTTTCCCCGCTTGCTCCTTTACCGGCCCGAAGAATTTCAGCCCTCATAGTATGAGGTCGGCGAAGTCGGCGCAGGGTCAAGTATAACAGTATATGCATTTGCGCTGCCACATGCTACCGCGTATCGCTCGCGCTCTCTCGAGTTCGACTCTACTCGCTCAATCAAAATTAAAAGGACCACCTTGAGTGATCCTGTTATAAGATATATTAAAGGCAGGTGTTAATGCCGCTGCATAAGCTATTTACGTTGCACAGCGCAAACACCCGCTGGAGTGCAGCTTCAGTAGCATGCCTCGACTTATTCTCTTATGGTTTTTTCCTGCTCCAGCCTCTTTATTTTTTCCCTAAGTGGTAATCCCAATCTATAGAATAAAAACACTAATAAAGTCAAGCATAATCCTATAATTAAATTACCATATGAGAAATTCCCTAATTTTTCGCCAGTATTTAGGTTTACTATGCTGATTAATAAATTGGCAAATCCTGCCGCAAACTCTACAAACATCAGAGTATTCCACATTGTATATATCCTCTTGTAATGCTTGATTTTTGAATCAATATCCGTGTATATATCAAACGGGCCTTCCGTTGCTTTTTTTCTCAAATAAACCCATCGCATAAATGATGCAACGCATGCAATTCCGTTTTCTTCTAAAAACCTCAGATATGCTATACTTTCAGGATGTTTAGGCATATCTCTCAAAAACTCGATCCTGTAAACATACTGATTATTCGATGTTTCCTCAAAGACGTACCTGCACCACGAATAATCCGTTAAAGCCATACCTTTTGCCGACATTTCATTAAGCCACTTCTCTTCCTTCTCAAAATCCCAATATGCTTTCCAAATTACATGCTTCATTTAACCCCACCCCCGACTATTCTTTTCCCGTTTGAAATCAATTCCTCCAACCTAACAATTTCATCTTTGAGAACTGCTTTCCCTAATTCTGTTATTTGATATTCCTTTTTGCGCGAATTTTTTTCTCCAGGAATAGAGTGTATCCAGTTTTTTTCAAGCAAGGTATTGATTGCTCCGTATAAAGTCCCCGCGCCAAGATTTACCCTGTCACTACTTAACGTTCTAACATTTTGCATAATTCCGTATCCATGCATTGGCGAATATAGTGATAGCAATATATAAAACACTGCTTCCGTTAAAGCGCCTCTTTCAGAACTCTCCGGCAAAACGACCACCTCCATATATTACACCAACCGTTATATCGGTAACCGTAATATTATTATATCGCCAGCCGATATAGTTGTCAAGGATTAATTAAAAAGGATTAATTATAAAGAAGCCTCCATGATCCGCTTTACAGTTTCATCAACAGATAAATACAACTACGACCCCAAGCGCCTGAAGCAGTCCCCTCTATTTAGTTGATGCTCACCTTAACAGGCGTTACCAACAAAATAAATCCCACCTTAATTCATATTACAGGATAATTATTGTAAGGAAGATATACTTTATCAATTGTCAGTGGTTGGATTGTCCGAAAACCAGCTAAAAATTGTACTATTGGTCAAAATATCAAGTAATGGGCGCGCTTAAAACGCAAAATCTGATTTTTGCGCATATTTATGCACGTATACATACATAATCTGTATATCCATACATTATTTGGGAACATATGGTTAATAATTGTCCCATTACCTGAAAATTTGGACAGTTAGACCGCATGCCTTCGGACAATCAGTGGTGGAGGCGAGGAGAGTCGCCGTCTGCTTCGCTTCGC
>CAZCKQ010000088.1:2343-7142 GCA_964499315.1 uncultured Eubacteriales bacterium
TCGCATACTCCCGCCTCGCCCTTGCGGGCTGCGGCACGCTCACCTGAAAATGTGCATTTAGCACATTTTCAACCGGTCGCTTTCTCAGCGCTCATTCTCAACACCCAATTTTGTTTGGAGGCGAGGAGAGCCGCCGTCTGCTTCGCTTCGCTCGCATACTCCCGCCTCGCCCTTGCGGGCTGCGGCACGCTCACCTGAAAATGTGCTTTCAGCACATTTTCTTTTCGGCTCGCGCTCTCTCGAGTTCGACTCTCCTCTCTTGACTCAGCAAAATTAAAAAAAGACTACCGACGGTAGCCTTTTTTTAATTTTGGTGGAGGCGAGGAGAGTCGAACTCCTGTCCGAAGAAATATCCACTGTTGCTTCTACGGGTGTAGTTACCGTTTTGTTATTTCCCTTCGTGCAGCGCCCGGTAACGGGCTATGCATTCAGGTAGCTTCATGAATCCCAATCAACTGCAAAGCTTAGGTTGACCGGTTCCGCCGTTTGACCTTCCCCTGGCGAAGGCCTGACTTAATGACGCCGGCTACCCGAGGTGCAGGAACCTCAGACCGACGGGCTGCTTAGATTAAGCAGCAGCTAAAGCGAAATTATCGTTTTTAGCGTTTATTTTAGTTTCCCGTTTTTTAAAGAGGCCTACGAGAATCCTCTACCCGCTGCTCCGGTTTCAATAACCCCGTCGAAACCATTACGCCCCCATGTATATATATTATACCTCGGATGCGCCCATTCCAAACACTCGCGGCAGTCGCCAACTGCCATCCATACATGCGGCATGCGGCAATCACCGCATGCTGTCCTTGAGCTTTCGGTCGATCTGCCTCTCGGCGTCGCGCTCGGCGATGTCCTGCCTTTTATCGTAAAGCTTTTTGCCCTTTGCCACCGCAAGCTCGACCTTCACCCTGCCCCTTTTGAAGTAGAGCTGCAGAGGCACCAACGAGAGCCCCTTCTGGCGGATATAGCCGTCAAGCCTCCTGATCTCGCTCTTGTGGAGCAGCAGTTTCCTGTCGCGCAAAGGATCCTTGTTGAACCTGTTGCCCTGCTCGTACGGGCTGATGTGCATCCCGTTGAGTATGACCTCGCCGCCCTCTACTGTGGCATAGCTGTCCTTCAGGTTGACTTTGCCCAGCCTGATGGACTTGACTTCCGTCCCGGCCAGCTCGATACCGGCTTCGATGGTGTCCTCTATGAAATAGTCGTGTCTTGCCTTCTTATTCTGAGCAATTATTTTAATGTTTTGTTCTGATGCCATTTTTAATACATCGCCTCTCGACCGACCGCCCGAAAGCGCTATTAAATTATAGCACGAATTGTTGATGTGTCAAGGAATTCAA
This sequence comes from uncultured Eubacteriales bacterium, assembly GCA_964499315.1. GTDB lineage: Bacteria > Bacillota > Clostridia > Acetivibrionales > CAYWGM01 > CAYWGM01. Next base: position 3,678 of record CAZCKQ010000088.1, read on the forward strand.
TGTTTTATTCAATGCTTCATAGACAGAATACGGCACGCGCAGATTTCCCGGCCCCGTGCCGATGCGTACAGACGGCCTGTTTTCGCCATGAAAATCGGTTCCGCCGGTGACAATGAGCGAATACTTGCTTGCTATATTTAGATAACATGATGTCTGCCGGTCGGTATTACTGCTATAATACGCCTCTATGCCCATCAGTCCGCTGTCTTTGAGGCCGCTAATCAAATAGTCGAACCTGCTGCCAGGCCTGCAGCCATGTCCACTGCCGGAGCTGCAGTCAAGGCCCAAATACGACGGATGCGCCAGTACCGGAATACCGCCCGCCTTCCTTATCTCAGCGATTCCTTCGGCCGGGGAGAGCTTATCTTTCTTAAAATACGCCTTACCCCCGATTGCCAGGTACTTCGCGAAGGCATCGTCTATATCAGCGACATAACCCTTTGCTGCCAATACCTTTGCAATGTGCACCCGCCCGACAGTCTCGCCTTCTGCGGCATTGCGCACTTCGTCCTCCGATATCTCCATCCCGAGCTCGTTGAGTCTGGCGATGATCCGCGGATTGCGGTTCTCCCGGCTCATCCTCATGTCTTCGAGGATCGGGCGGATATTGCTATAGTTGTTCAGCGTGAAATAGCCCAGCATATGCATCTCGCCCGCAATATCGGTTACATCTGAGACGCCCGGGATACTTGAGACGCCCGGGATACCTGGGGCGCCCGTATAATCGACGCTGATCTCGACGCCCGGGATAAATCCGATGCCGAGTCTTTCAGCTTCACCGGCAGCCTCATCGATCCCGGCGACCGTGTCGTGGTCGGTCAGCGCCAGCGCTTTAAGCCCGGCCGCAGCTGCGTGTCTGACAAGTTCGGCAGGCCGCATGCTGCCGTCGGAACAGTTGGAATGAGTATGCAGATCGACCAGTCTTTCCATGTCTTCCATATTTGATATTATATCAAAAGTTAAAAAACATCAAAATTCGACATTTCCCATAATGCTTCATATATGCATTTCCCGTGTTATAATGTCTTTGTCCTTTTTATGGACGACCGGCTGTGTATAACTTTAGGTAATAAACCGCAAGTAACAGGAGGTGACGAATATGTCGTCGGTCAAAACCGCCAAGATGTGCATCAACTGTGCCAGAGGCGTTGAAATACCCGTCGTGAGGGATTTCCTGTGTAAACGTCACGGCGTCGTATCGTATAATTTTTCATGTTCTAAATACAAAGACCTGGCCAATTCGAAGTCATTTAAAAGCATGCAGATGAAATGTATCCATTGCGAATACTTCATGCTGAGGAACGATAACCCCGACGACTCGCCAAACATCGGGCTTTGCAAGCTTTTTTCCGTGAGGTATTTCGACGGTAGGGAAAAGGCTGCGTGCTCAAAATTCAAACGCCAAATGGTGACAAGCTATTAAACATTAATCCACAATATCCACAAGATTATCCACAGACAGGATTCTACATAATTCGCGCTTTCAGGACATTATCCACATAATTCACAGGCAGTTCGTCTAATGCATCATAGGTCTGTTCACAGGCTGATATTCGGCTCAGCATTTATATCAAGACCGGAAATCATGCCCTTTTCATATCGAAAGTAAGCCGCAGACGCGGTCATAGCCGCATTATCGGTGCAAAGAACCGGCTCCGGGATATAGACATCCATCTGATTCTTGGCGGCTTCCGCTGTCATTTTAGCGCGCAAAGCGCTGTTTGCCGCTACCCCGCCTGCTATAGCCACCTTTTTGAATCCCATGGATTTGGCCGCCTGCAAGGTATTTGTGGCAAGGACGTCTATAGCCGCTTGCTGGAAACTGGCGGCGATATCGGCAACGACCGGAGGCGGAAGTTGGCTTCCATGCTTTTGTCTTAAGGTGTTGACATAATTTATCACAGCGGTCTTCAGCCCGCTGAAGCTGAAATCAAGGCTGCCGTTTTCGAAGCGTACCCGAGGAAAGTTCACCGCGCAGGGATCGCCTTGCGCCGCTACCCTGTCTATGGCAGGACCGCCAGGGTAACCGAGCCCGAGATACCTCGCAACCTTGTCGAAGACCTCTCCCGCCGCGTCGTCCCTGGTCTGCCCAATTTGTTCGAATTTGGTGTAGTCCCTGACAACAATGATACTGCTGTGCCCGCCCGAGACTACGAGGCATATGAACGGCGGTTCCAGACGCTTGTGAGTGAGGAACAGCGCGCAGATATGACCCTCGATATGATGCACTCCGACAAGAGGCTTTCCAAGCGCCGACGCGATGCCTTTGCCGGCGCATAACCCCACCAGCAGCGCCCCCACCAGGCCGGGCCCGTAGGTCACACCAATGGCGCCGATATCGCCGATGGTCACGGACGCATCCTTCAATGCCTTGTCGATCACCGGAATCACCAGCTCGATATGCCTCCTCGAAGCTATCTCCGGCACAACACCGCCATATGTGGCATGGAGGTCGGTTTGAGACGAAATCACATTTGATAATACTTCCCGCCCATCGGCGACGACAGCCGCCGACGTTTCGTCACAACTGGTCTCGATACCGAGTATCAGCATCACAATATCCTCCCGTCACAATATCCTCCCGAAGAACCTTCCGAAGAATAACTGGTCTATGAGCACCAGCGCGCCGATTATGAAGACATATACGGAAAACAGCTTGAAGCTGGCTTTTGTGAATATCCTGAGCATGAACCTGATTGCCGCGTAACCGCTGATTGCCGCCGCGATGAAGCCCACGGCGTAAATCCATATGTCCTGCATATATGCCGAGCCTTGTTTTACGACGTCATACGCATCCAGAGCAACAGGCCCGAGGATGGCCGGGATGGAAAGCAGGAAGCAAAACCTCAGCGCGAATTCGCGGTCGAGCTTTCTGAAAAGCGCGCCGGCGATTGTTAACCCGGATCGCGAGACGGCAGGCAGTATAGCCGCGCCCTGCGCGGTACCGATGACCAGCGCATCTACCACATTCATGCCGCGTATGCCCTTCCTCCCGCGTCTTGTATTCTCAGCCAACCACAGCACAAGGCCGGTGAGTATGAATTCAAACCCGAGGGTGATCCCTGATTCATAAAGGCTTTTGAACAAATCTTTGAAAGCAAAGCCGATTATAACAGTCGGAATCGTCGCCACGATTATCATCCATGTCATTTTGCATAACGGCTTCTTCAATATGGCCGCAATATCCTTCCACATCACGGCGCATACGGCGATGAGCGTGCCAAAATGAACCACCAGATCAAAGGTCAGAAGATTGCCCTTCATGCCGAAAAGCTTTTGCATGACAACAAGATGTCCGGAACTGCTCACAGGGAGAAATTCTGTCAAACCCTGTACTATCCCCTGTATCAAAGCCTCTAGAACACTCAATTTGAGCCCCCCGTTCACTGCTCAGCTATGCTCAGCTTTAATCTGCTGTGCACTATGCTCTGCTGCTACTATGCTTATATATATTTACTAAATTTT
>CAZCKQ010000089.1:0-7097 GCA_964499315.1 uncultured Eubacteriales bacterium
GGAGAGAGCTTCGGCGTAAATACCACACCCGAAATGCTTTCATTCATGGAGGAGGCAAGGCTCATCCGGCATGTCGGCAACAGATGGCACTGGTCGTCCGAGAGCTTCCCGGCCGATGAGATAAGCATCCGGAGCGCCTCAAACGAGAATTTCATCATAATCGACACTTCCGAGCCCGCGCACAGGACGATCGGCGAGGTCGACAGCTTCAGCGCGCCCATGCTTCTCCACGACGAGGCCGTATATATCCATGAAGGGCAGCAGTATCAGGTGGAAAAGCTCGATTTCGATAACAAAAAGGCCTTTGTCCGCAAAGTGGATGTGGACTATTATACAGACGCAAACCTTGCAGTCGATCTCAAAGTGATGGATGTGTTCAGAGACGAACAAAACAAAGGCATAGGTAAAAACTGCGGAGAAGTGAGGGTTACAGCCCTTGTGACGATGTTCAAGAAAATCAAGCTATACACGCATGAAAACATCGGCTCGGGACCTGTCAAATTGCCGGAGACCGAGATGCACACAACCTCGTACTGGGTATGCTTTCCGGAGGACTTGCCCAGCCGCGTCAGCCATTCGGACATGCAGAACGGGCTCCTCGGAGTATCAAACATACTTGCCAACGCCGCGCCGGTATATCTTATGTGCGACCCGCGTGACATCAGGGTCGTGAGTCAGGTGAAAGCAAGCTTCAGCCAGCGGCCGACGGTCTACATCTATGATAATTACCCCGGAGGCGTAGGGTTCAGCGATAAACTGTACGAGCTCCATAATGAAATGTTCCGGACCGCGGCAGATATGGTAAGGCTATGCGGCTGCGAATCGGGATGCCCTTCGTGCGTAGGCCCGCTCAATGAGTTCTCCGGCAGCGGCAATCCCAAAGAAATCACTCTTAAAATGATAGAAATGGTCCTCACGACTTAATTTAATGAATGAAGATCTCAGAAGCAAATTAGCTGCATATATGGCCAAGCGTTGTCAACAGACCGGCACCCGGACCGACACCCAGACCGACACGCCCGGGCAGATTATAGACCATCAAACGGCACACGCAGATACCCGGCTTCAGATACCCGTTCCATGGACGGAGGAGTTACCCGGCAGCCTTGTCTTTTCTAATGAAGACGGCTGCTATGCCGTTCTCGAGGACAGATATCCGCTGACTTATTTGCATGGCGGTTCTAATCTTGGCGCTGCCGTTGGGATCGCAACCCGGCATATAGACAGGCTTTTCGGCATAGAACCGGATACCCTCAGCCCCCGCGATTTCATATACCTTGATACCGAGACCACGGGACTGTCGACAGGCGCCGGTACTGTGGCTTTCCTCGTCGGGCTGGGTTATTTTGAGGATGACAGCTTCGTACTGCGACAGTTGTTTATGAGGGATTACGACGACGAGCCGGCCATGTTGCGCGAGCTTACGCGAAATCTCGGCCGCTTCAAGACGATAGTGTCGTTCAACGGCCGCGCATTCGACTGGAACCTCATCCAATCCCGGTTGATATATAACAGATTCCGGGATATGGTCGGGGATTTCGTCCATATCGACCTGCTGTACCCTTCAAGGAAGATCTGGAAGACCAAACTCGAAAGCTGTTCGCTCTCCTCACTCGAGCAAAATATACTCGGAGAGTCCAGAGTGGATGATATCCCGGGAGCATTCATTCCATCAGCCTATTTCAGGTATCTCGAATACCGCGACCTTACCGATATTAAAAGAATACTTGCGCATAACAGGAGTGATATATTGTCAATGGTCGCATTGCTGGTAAAGATATCTTCAATGCTTGAAGACCCTTTCGGATGCGCCGGTGACGAATACGAACTCTTCGGGGTGGGAAGGGTATTCGAGACTTATGGATACGCCGGATCATACCTCGAGCTGTCAACACAATGCTATGAATCATGCGCGATAAGCAGCAATTTTACTTTACGCGACAAGGCCTGCAAGAGATTGACACGGCTTTATAAACGCCGGGGCGACTACGCCAGGGCCGTCGCGCATTGGCAGAACATGCTAAGCGAAGAAAGCTGCCTGAGCATATATCCGGCTATAGAGCTTGCCAAATACTATGAACACAAGGCCAGAGACATCGAAAAAGCCCTCGGAGCCGCCGCAGAGGCAATGCGGATCTGTTCGCGCACCGGGCTTGAGTACGGCATCCAGCGCCGGCTGATCAGCAAAAGGATCGAGAGGCTGCGGTACAAACTATCGAAGATATCACATACACAAAAATCCTAAGACATAAAATCACCCGCCTTTAAATAATAATCTATATGAAGGTCCGCAATTTTGCCGCCGGCGCCGTCATATTGACGCTTGCCGCATTGATAGCCCGGATAATAGGCTTCGTATACAGGATATACCTCTCAAACCTGATTGGCGCTGAAGGCATGGGTCTTTTCCAGCTTATATTCCCCGTGTATTCCCTTGTGATACTCACGCTTACTTCGGGCATTTCGGTTGCGGTTTCAAAGATGGTCGCATTCGAGGTTGCGAAAAGGAATCTCATAAATCCCGGAAAAATCATACATATGGCCCTTATCATCATAGTTGCCGCAGGCGCTGCATCCTCGCTGCTGATAATAGTAAACCTCGATTTCATATCTAATAAGCTGCTTGGTGATCCGAGGACTTACCTTTCGCTATTCGCGCTTGTTCCGTGCATTCCGTTCATTGCCGCGGCATCAGCGCTGAAAGGCTACTTCTATGGAATTCAGGATGTGATACCGACAGCCTTTTCCCAGATAGCAGAACAGGTGGCAAGAGTGGCCCTGCTTTATTTTACGGCAACCGTCATTCTCAAACTCGGCCTCGAATATGCCTGCGCGCTCGCAACTGTGGGAATGGCAATCGGCGAGATAGTGAACGCGTCCATACTTGCGATTATGTACGCCATTCGGAGAAAAAAGGACCGGCGTGCATTTGCGAAGACCGCAGATATCCGGGTATGCAGGCGCAAAATCTCGATTCTCAAAGAAATGATCAGAATATCGGTTCCCGTCTCGGCAAACAGGTTCATTACTTCGGCTATGGCCGCCGTCGAAATGATATTGATACCGGCGCGCCTCCTCGCAGGGGGCATGGATTACAAAATAAGCATGGAGACATTCGGTAAACTGATGGGTATGGCCATGCCGCTCATATATTTCCCATCGGTGGTCACATCATCGCTCGCGGTCACTCTTGTCCCCGCCATCTCGGAGGCTCTTTCACTCAACAACCGCAAATTGGTCGCCTCAAGGATATCCAAGTCTATTCAGATAAGTCTGCTGATCGGTTTTTTGTTTACAATCATCTTTATGTCGTTCCCGAATGGTATCGGCAATCTCTTCTATGGCAAGGAGAATATCGGCGATATACTGTACATTCTGTCGTTCAGCTGCATATTTATCTACCTCCAGCAGACGCTGACCGGAATAATGAATGGCTTGGGCAAACAGGGCATCGCTTTGCGGAATTCATTGATAGGATATGTCATGCGGATAGCAGCCGTATTCTTTTTCGTGCCTTTATACGGCGTCGGCGCCTACATTGCAAGTCTCATCATAAGCGCGCTGATAGTATGCGCGTTGAACATGATCACAACCGTAAGGATCACCGGACTTAAATTCAATGTGGTGAATTGGGTCATAAAACCGGGGATAGCGGGTCTGCTTTCATTCTTCAGTGTAAGATACATAAATTCTCTGGTGTTTGGCATATTCTCCAGCTATACTCTCTCGATCATCTCCGGAGTGTCCTTCATGACGATAATTTTCATCGGTTCGGCTTACCTGATCGGTACTCCCATCAATCTAAAAATCCAAAAATAGAATCAAAAGAAAGGTCAGGAAAGGTCAAATATTTTTTGTTTCAATATATATAACGACGGGAATATATATCATATAGTCGGTTTTTGGACAATATAATACCAAATACCTGATTCAGGAGGTTGATGACTATGTACGGACTTATCCCATTTGGCAGGAGACATAATGACATGGCTAAGAAAGATCCGTGGACATTCGGTAATTTCTTTGAAGACTTGTTTAATGACTCGCTCTACCTACCTGCAATATTCCATGGCGGCAGCTCCATAAGGGCAGATATCCGGGAGACTGAAAAGGACTATATTATAGAAGCTGAGTTGCCGGGAATCAGGAAGGAAGAAATCAAACTCGATTTTACGGACGATACTCTGACTATCAAAGTTGAACGCAATGAGCAGCAGAGCGAGGAGAAGGAGAATTATATCCGCAAAGAAAGAAGGTACGGGTCCTTCAGCAGGAGTTTCTACGTAGAGAACGTCAAGCACGAGGATGTTTCTGCAAAATACGAAGATGGCATACTTAAAGTCACACTGCCCAAAACGGCTGAAAACAAAAGCAAGAAACGCAGCATCGATATTAATTGACAGCACGTATAAAAAACTGCAGTCCGAATACGAACTGCAGTTTTTTATTTCCTTCATTTTAATAGTATAATAGTTATGTCCGAATAAATCTTTCACCGGAGGTAGTGCTGCAAGATGTTGCAAAGAATAACCGCCATTATTCCGATAATGATCCTGATAACGATTTTGCTTTCGATTTCACCAAATTCAGGGGCCCGGTCGGCTTCTGATATAATTGATACCGATAATTCCGCCATTACCGATTCCGGCCCGCACGGTACCGATCCCGGCAGCGGAACGGCATCCGAAACGACCGGGACAACCGTCGAAGCAGAAAAAAGGCTTGTAGTGCTTGATGCGGGGCATGGCGGCAAAGATGGAGGCACATCCTCAGGCACATTGCTCGAAAAGGACATAAATCTTGATATCTGTCTTAAAATCGAAGAGATCTTGAAAGAATCAGGCAATGAATCCATCGAAGTTATGCTTACAAGGAAAGACGATACATTTGTCGATGTTCTGCCAAGGTCTAAAGACGCTAATAGCCGCGGCGCCGACCTTTTTGTCAGCATCCATTGCAATGCTTTCAGGGATAAGAGGGAATCCGGTATAACCCTCTTTTATATGCCGAGAGGCATGAGATGCGGAGACCTGACGGACAGCGAGTTTGCGGAAATCATCCATGCAGGTCTTGCGACGCTGGATGGGTTAAAGGACAGGGGAATCGTTGACCATAAGCATTACAGTGTTATAAATGCCCCCCAAATGCCTTCCGTACTAATAGAACTCGGTTTTCTTTCAAACAGCAATGACGCCGCCCTTCTCGGTTCTTCTTCATTCCGGACCGAGGTTGCGCAGGTCATTGCGAGACAAATACTATTCGCTATCGAACAATCCTAAAATATCTCTCTTAACACATTCTCTATATCTGTGGCGCTTCTTGATTGAAATGCCATCTGCTTCAGCTTTGTCGCATGTTTAAGCCCTTTGCAATACCATGCGAGGTGTTTTCTCATTTCAAGCACAGCCCTGTATTCGCCTCTCAACTCCAGCAGAAGGTTGAAATGCCTTCTCACGATCTCTGTCTTTTGCTCGTTTGACAGATCGGGAACATGACGCCCTTCTGTCAAATATGCGATTGTCTTTGCGAATATCCAGGGATTACCCAACGCCCCCCTGCCTATCATGACGGCATTGCATCCGGTTTCGTCCATCATCCTGCGCGCGTCCTCAGGACTGAAAATATCACCGTTTCCTATAACAGGTATACTTACTGCCTGCCTGACCTGTTTTATGATCTCCCAGTCGGCTTGACCGCTGTAATACTGGTCTCTTGTCCTGCCATGCACCGTGATCGCGCTCGCGCCGTTGTATGCGGCTATTACCGCGATCTCAGCGGCGTTCACATTCTGGCCGTCCCAACCCTTCCTGATTTTTACGGTTACAGGTTTATTGGTCGATAGCGAAACAGCCTTCACAATCCTGCCTGCCAGATCAGGGTCTCTCATCAGCGCGCACCCGTCTCCGTTCTTCACTATTTTGGGCGTAGGACAGCCCATATTGATATCAATCATCGAAGCGCCGCAATCTTCCAGCAGCCGCGCAGCCTCGGCCATCCTCTCAGGGTCGGACCCGAATATCTGGACCACCGTGGGTATTTCCTCACCGCTGATCCTGGAAAGCTCAAAGCTTTCCCTGCTTCCGTAGTGCAAACCGTTGGCGCTTATCATCTCTGTATAGGCCAAGCCGCAGCCCTGCTCCTTGCATATGACTCTGAAAGGCATATCGGTTATACCCGCCATGGGCGCAAGAAACACATTGTTTTCAAGCTTTATTCCGCCGATTGTTATGGATAGATCACGCTTCATAGAATTATTTATAGCATATCCCGCGGGGTAAATCCAGCGCCGCTATTTTGCTGTGCGGCGAAAGGCCTTCGGACGTATAAAAGACGACAGCGCCGGCCCGATGGCTGAAAATATTAGGATTATAAGCCAATCATGCATTAAAAGCGCGACAGTCTTAAAAATATTCTGCAGAAAAGGGATATACAGTACGCCGGCCATCATTACCATTGATATTGCAACAGAAATCACAAGGAATTTATTATTGAACAGAGGGATTCTGAAAAGGCCGTCAGTCTCGGACTTGCACTCGAAAACATGTATCAGCTGCGTTGCAACAAGTGTTGCGAAGGCTGCCGTCCTTGCCCGGGCAATATCGTCAAAAAGGGCCAGGTCGTATATGTATGCCGCCAGCGTACACATTCCTATGATTGCCCCCCTGAAAATGATGATGCCAGCAAGCCCGTTAGAGAATATGGTTTCGCTCGCCCCTCTGGGACGCTGCCTCATTATATCCTTTCCCGGCGGGTCCAGCCCGAGTGCGACCGCGGGAAGCCCATCCGTGACCAGGTTAACCCATAGTATCTGTATGGGAAGCAACGGAATCGGCATTCCAAGCAGAGATCCGGCAAACATGGTGAGCACCTCTCCTATATTGCATGCAAGCATGTACCTGATGAACTTCCTTATATTGGCAAAAATGACCCTGCCTACTTCTATTGCTGAGACTATCGTGGCGAAATTGTCGTCAAGCAGGATCATCGAAGACGCTTCCCTTGTTACATCAGTTCCGGAAATGCCCATCGACACTCCTATATCCGCCTCTTTGTCCGAAGGGGCGTCGTTCACGCCGTCTCCTGTCATTGCTACTACG